>DATHKS010000305.1:0-2498 GCA_035488975.1 Chitinophagaceae bacterium
GGATCACCACGCTCCACCAGCCCGGTGGCCACGGTGTAAGAGTGGATAGTCATGCGTATGCAGGCTATGTGATACCACCATACTACGATTCGATGATCGGCAAATTGATCACCATTGCACGCACACGGAATGAAGCCATCAGCACCATGTACCGCGCACTCAGCGAATATGTGATAGAAGGAGTGAAGACGACCATACCCTTTCATCTTCAACTGATGCAGGACGATCGTTTCCGCAGCGGCGATTTCAACACGAAGTTCCTGGAAGGATTCAAATTGAAATAAATGACTGGGCCGGCAATCAATAGTATCGCTGCAAAGACCGGCTCGAATGATCGGGACGCTACCCGCTCAGCGATTGCCTCATTGCTCCATGCAGCCGTTTCTCTTTTCATATTTTCACTTCTTTCAGTACGGGCCATCGCACAGGATACGATGACCATTCACCGCAACGCGGTATTGGTGGATACCCACAATGACATACTATCCGCTGCCATGCTCGACGGAAAGGATATCTCCCACAGACTGAACGTAGGACACAGCGATCTCGACCGCTGGAAGGAAGGCGGTCTGGATGTTCAATTCTTTTCCGTTTGGACCGATAAGGTATCACGCACACCGCAAGGATTCTTTCATGATGCGAATGCCGAGATCGATTCGCTCGATGGACTGGTAGCAAAAAATCCCGGAAGGATGCTATTGGCGAAGCGATTCCGCGATGTGAAGAAGGGGATCAGGAGAAACAAGCTGGTGGCGCTGATCGGTGTAGAGGGTGGTCACATGATCGGGAATGATCTGCAGAAGCTCGAAGAATTATATAAGCGCGGCATGCGGTATATGACGCTGACATGGAATAACAGCACCACGTGGGCCAGCAGCGCAATGGATGAGACACTCCACCCGGACAGCCTTCGCCAGAAGGGTCTTACTGCCTTTGGCAGGGAGGTGGTTCACAGGATGAACGCCCTCGGCATCATGGTAGATCTCTCACATACCGGTGAGCAGACGTTCTATGATGCCATCGCCAATTCCGATAAGCCCGTTATCCTCTCCCATAGTTCTGTTTGGTCACTATGTCCCGTGTTCCGCAATGTGAAGGACGACCAGATCAGGGCCGTAGCGAAGAATGGCGGAGTAATATGCATAAATTTCTATTCCGGTTTCATCAGCAAGGCGTTTGATGAGCAGGCATCCGCCCTTTCCCTGCGCGCCAAATTCACCACAGACTCTCTCGGCGCGATCCTCCACGATTCGCTCAAGGTTGCCGCAGCCTACCGGGACCTGTTATCGAAACAACTCGAACCATATCGTCCAACGCTTGCGCAATTGGTCGATCACATCGATTATATCGTAAAGCTCGTGGGCGATGACTATGTGGGTATCGGGTCGGACTATGATGGTATAGGATCACTTCCTCTCGGTCTCGATGATGTGACTACCTATCCAAAGATCACGGCCGAATTGCTGAAGAGGGGTTACTCCATTTCATCGGTGAACAAGATCCTCGGTGGAAATGTTCTTCGTGTGATGAAGGCGAATCTCAGGTAGCCGTTCAGCATCGGGTTGCATTTTTCTACTTATCTTACTGTCAAATCCCCATTATGAAGAAGATACTGCTGCTTCCAATCGTTCTCCTGACCCTTACCATCGTTTCTGCACAAAAGAAACATTCTCTTTTCAATGGCAAAGACCTGACCGGCTGGACCGTTAATGGAACGGAGAAATGGTATGTCGAGAAAGGTGAACTGATTTGTGAGAGCGGTCCGGACAAACAATACGGGTACCTGTCAACCGATAAGGCCTATAAGAATTTCGAGCTTACGGTTCATTTCAAGCAGGAGGCCAACGGCAATAGCGGCGTCTTTTTCCGTTCGTCGATCGAGGGAGTCAAGATAAGCGGGTGGCAGGTGGAAGTAGCGCCGGCCAATATGCATACCGGGGGAATATATGAATCCTATGGCCGGGGCTGGTTGATACAGCCCGATTCATTACATGAGAAATACCTCATTCCCGGCGACTGGAATACGATGAAGATAAGGGTCGTGAACGACGAGGTCACCACCTGGCTCAACGGGCAACAAATGGTCCATATTGTAGATGAGAAAATAGGAAAGGGAGAAGGCTTCATTGCCCTGCAGATACATGATGGTGGGGGAATAAAGGTGAGATGGAAAGATCTGGAGATAGTAGAATTGTGAATTAGAATTAGGCATGGCGTAGGAATACAAATATTCAATACGCAATATTCAATTTTCAAAGGGCAGTCTGCTAAGTGAAATTTCATCTCATCCAGTACAATTCCTGCACGATATGACTAATCAGTCAGCACGAGGGTCAACTTGAGCATTGAATATTGCGTATTGAATATTGAATATAGGATTAGGCAGAACGAACGCAAAGTAAATCCAGGATTTGTTTAAAACTAAAATAATTAGTATTTTAGTTCTAAATAAATTAGTCATGTTTAAGGGTATAAATGCTATTGAGTTTAATAAGCAA
>DATHKS010000306.1:0-3750 GCA_035488975.1 Chitinophagaceae bacterium
AGTGTGCCGACATTATCATAGTAATGTGTCAGCAGGGCAGCTGCATCTCCCCTGAGTTTTGCCTCCGGTATCCCGTTCCATGCCTGGTAGGTCTTTTCCTTTCCGGAGAATACATTGAAGCGAAGGGTCGATTTATCATTCAGATAGGCGCCCGAGAAATAAAATGATTGCAGGTTGCTCTTCCCGCGATCGATGAAGCCGCTGCTGGTGATCTGGCTGAGGCGGGCATCCACCGTAAAGTGATCGTCTATCAATCCTGTTCCCGCCTTCAATGTATTCTTCCAGGTATTGAATGAACCGAAGCTGTTGTTCAATTCGGCGTAGGCCGTTTTATTTACTTCGTTGGTGGAAAGGCTGACGGTAGCTCCGAATGCACCCGTGCCATTGGACGAGGTGCCGACCCCGCGCTGCACCTGGATAGAACTCACCGATGAGCTGAAATCGGGCAGGTTGACGAAGAAAGTGCCCTGGCTCTCGGCATCATTGTAGGGGATGCCGTTGAGTGTGACATTGACGCGGGTGGCATCGGTGCCGCGGATTCGGAGTCCCGTGTACCCGATCCCGGTGCCTGCATCCGAATTGACTACCACGGAGGGCGTTTGATTCAGGAGAAAGGGAATGTCCTGGCCCTGGTTGAGCCTGGCTATTTCTTTCTTTGAAAGGTTGGACTTGGTGAAGGGCGCCTTTTCCCCGGCCCTGATGGCCCTGACCTCCACCGGCGATAGCAGGTAGAAGCTGTCTTTGACTTCCTGTTTCTGTTGTGCGAACGATGATGCAATGGCTGAAAATAAAATACAGCCGGTTGATGCAATCCTCTTCATTTTTTTTGTTTTAAACGGTTAAAAAATGAGAGGGAAATGCTGTTGGAGAAAGGGCATGAACTGACCTCCTTCCCTGCGCAGGCATTACCCTGATCAGGTTTACGGGTATGATCTCAGATCGCCTGCAGGGGTATCCCGGACATAAAGTCCAACGGAAACCACTGTAACTCAGGCAAACACCCCGGGAACGCTGAAAACTTACAAAGCTTTCACTAAGCAAGAACTGCTGCGAAATTAGGGAAAATCGGACTTGCCTGTAACTTTTGCACAGACCGGGTCGTATCACTAAAAATCAAGATTGTTTATGAAAAGAATATTATTCGCGCTTTTAGCTGCAACGGCGCTCCAGGCATCCGTTTCAGCCCAGACCACCACCATCAAGGATGCGAATGCCGAACCGCGGGAGGTCAGGAATTTCCATGGCATCCGGATTGGGAATGCATTCGATGTGTTCCTCTCCCAGGGGAATGAGGAATCCGTGGCCGTCAGCGCTTCGGACACCAAATACATGGCAGACATAAAAGTGGAAGTGAAGGATGGCATACTGCATATCAGCTATGAGCCGAAGACAGGCCGCTGGAATTCGGGCAACAAGAAGCTAAAGGCATACATTTCCTTCAAGCAGGTCTCGACCCTCAATGTAAGTGGCGCCTGCGATGTGGATATAATAGGAGCCTGGAAGGCAGACGATCTGAAGATCGATCTTTCCGGCGCGAGTGACCTGAAGGGTAGGCTGGAGGCGAAGAAACTGGATATTGACCTGAGCGGCGCATCGGATATGGTGGTGACGGGCAGTGCAGGTCAGATAGCAATAGAAGCGAGTGGTGCGAGTTCTTTCAAGGGGTTCGATCTTGTAACTGATTATTGTGATGCCAGGGCCTCAGGGGCCAGTGATATAAGGATTACTGTTAATAAGGAATTGTCGGCGCAGGCATCCGGTGCAAGTGATATCGATTATAAAGGTGAAGGCGTGATTCGCGATCTGAAATCGAGCGGCGCGAGCAGTGTCTCGAAAAAGAATTCGTAAGCAGTTGTTATTGATTATAAAGTAAGGCCGCACCAAAATATTATGGTGCGGCCTTCTTATTTTGTTTGGACAGTAAACGATATGCCCTTAAATTTGCACCGCGAAGTAGAGCAGCGGTAGCTCGTCGGGCTCATAACCCGAAGGTCGGGAGTTCGATCCTCCCCTTCGCAACAGAAGCCCCGCTTTAGCGGGGTTTGTACTTTGAAATGAATGACAAATGTTGTTATGTGGGCTTATATCCGCCGCGGCGGACGGGAATTCAATCCTTCCCCTTTACAACGGAAGCCGCTTTAGCGGGGTTTGTCCTTTGAAACGAATGTTGAGTCTCATGGAAACGGTTGACAAATGTTGATATGAGGGCTTATATCCGCCGCGGCGGACGGGAGTTCGATCCTCCCCTTCGCAACAACGAAGAAGCCATCCGGTCCATTAGCGGATGGCTTCTTATTTTTCTAAACAGTTGCAGTTTCAACTGGCAAGAATTGATTACCTCCTCCTTTCCTGCGACTTGAAGCTGCATATCAAGTAATTCCCAGACCTGTCTTTAATGAAAAGCGGATTCGTAAATATTTTCGGACGCCCGAATGCGGGTAAGAGCACCTTACTCAACGCGTTGATGGGGGAGAAGCTGGCCATCGTTTCACCGAAGGTGCAGACCACCCGGCATCGTATCAAGGCCATCATGACGGAAAAGGATTACCAGGTGATCTTTTCCGATACACCCGGTATCATCCAACCGAGATACAGGCTGCATGAGAAGATGATGGATGCCGTGAAAGGCGCCCTCGAGGATGCCGATATCGCCCTGTTGATCGTAGATGTAAATGAGAACTGGGAAGAATGCAATGTGATCTTCGATGCGTTGAAACTGAGAGTGCCGGCCGTTGTCGTTATCAATAAGATCGACCGGGCCAGCCAGGAAAAGATCAAGGAAGCGATAACATTCTTTGAGGCCAAATCTTATTGCAAGGGCATCGCGACCATCTCCGCCACGAGCGGCATCAACCTGAAGAAATTCCTGAAGCCTATCCTGGAGCTCCTGCCCGAAGGCGAACCATTCTATACGGATGACAACGTGAGCGATCTTCCCACAAAATTCTTCGTGAGTGAACTGATCCGGGAGAAGATCTATTCACTGGCAGAGGATGAGATACCGTACCAGACAACGGTGCTGGTGAGGGAATACAAGGAAAAGGCGACACTGGTGAAGATAGTAGCGGATATCATCGTTCACCGCGAGACGCAGAAGGCGATACTGATCGGCGATAAGGGCAGCATGATCAAAAAGATCGGCAGCCAGGCGAGAAAGGATATAGAAGAATTCATACAGCAGAAGGTCTTCCTCGAACTCATTGTGAAGGTGAAACCGAAATGGAGGGAAAATGACCTTCAGTTGAAAGAATATGGATATTAAGCTCGTGAATCGATGACGTGAATCGTGAGTCGTGAATCGTGAATACAAGACACTATGATGAGAATATTCAAATCGAGCAAGGTCTTGTCCTAATCGATTCGAATATTCCTATAGCGGAGTGTTGTATTCACGATTCACGATTCACGACTCACGACTCACGATTCACGACTCACGATTCACGTCATCGATTCACGAACAATTATTAAAGAGTAACTAAATACAATGAGTTTTACAATTGCCATCGTTGGCCGTCCGAATGTGGGTAAGAGCACCCTTTTTAACCGTCTCCTCGAGCAGCGCAAGGCTATCGTGGATGATGTGAGCGGTGTGACGAGGGATCGCCAGTACGGTGTAGCCGACTGGAATGGAAAAAATTTCAATGTCATCGATACGGGTGGATTCGTTGCGGGAAGCGACGATATGTTCGAGAAAGAGATCGCGAAGCAGGTCCTCATTGCCGTGGACGAAGCCGATGCCATCATCTTCGT
>DATHKS010000307.1:0-6625 GCA_035488975.1 Chitinophagaceae bacterium
AGACGATGACGGACTCCACGTTCTTCGTTTGTTCGGTCTGGTCGCCATCAGGATATTTGAGCTTATAAAAGATGCTGCGAGTCATGAAGCTGAGCTGCGGATTGAACCGGAGCTGGAAGCGGTCAGAAAGACGGGCCGTGGCTGACAGGCCGAGGCCAAAGCCACCCGAGTTGTTGGGCTCGGCTACATAGACGCTATCATCCTGTAGAAAACGTGGATTCATTGAAGTATGAAACCGCGAAGAATTTACACCGAGGGTGATACCGAAATAATAGGGTTTGCTATCATGGTCATACAGGTTGAGGTCCCTGGGCTGGGCCCATGAAGTTTGAGACAGGAGAATGAAGCCAAAAAGGAAATATAATGGAGTACTTATTGATCGGGTTTTCTTCCGGAGTAAATGCAACATATTCCTAAGCTTAGGGATTTATAACGGGTATCAGAATAATCAACTTTATTTAAAATATCGATGAGCAGGCGACGGTCAGGAAACGCATTGGCCGATTCACACAGATAATCATAGGCCTCTTTGTTTTGCCTGAACAGGCGCGCCATCTGCGGTGCGACAACGCCCATATAGAAATTATACAGGCTACGGACCGGTTGTTTTGGTTTTGAGAATTCCAGGATCACCAGCTGGCCCCCGGGTTTGAGGACCCTCCTGATCTCCTGGAGCCCCTTCTCGAGGTTCTCGAAATTCCGGACCCCGAAGGCAACCATCACGGCATCAAACGTATTTTCCGCAAAATTTATTGTTTCGGAATCCCCCAGCTGTAACCGGATTTTTTCCACAAGTCCTTCTTTCTCAACTTTCTTTTTCCCAACTTCCAGCATTTGAATCGAAATATCAATGCCCTCAACACGGTCGGCATCCAGCATTTTGCAGGCTCGGATGGCCATATCGCCGGTTCCGGTAGCCACATCGAGAATGACCCTGGGGTGGTCCTTCTTCAGCCAATTGATCGCTTTTTTCCGCCAGCCGATGTCGGTTCGGGCCGAAAGGAACCGGTTCATGAAATCATACCGGCCGGCGATGCGGTCGAACATTTCGGCTACCTGTTCCTTCTTGCCCTTTTCGGAGTCCCTGAAAGGGGTAATATGATCGTGTGGTAAGGTCTGGGACATGGGCGGCAAAGGTAGGCTGAAAGGCTGAAAAGGAAAGGTTGAACCACAAAGACACAAAGAACACGAAGGGCACAAAGGAATAGAGGGAATTAATTAGCCAATTTGATAATTTGGCAATGTGCCAATGATCCTCATTACATTAGTCAATACTCATCGCAGCACACCGCATTGTTAAATTACCAAATTACCAAACTATCAAATTGGTAAATTGTATTTCTTTGTGCCCTTCGTGTTCTTTGTGTCTTTGTGGTTCAGCCGCTCAGCCGTTCAGCCTTCAAAACCAAGTTATCATTCTTCGCTATCTTGCGCCTCATGCAAATCACCGATGCCAAATACCTGATCAGTAATGCCGACTACGCACAATGTCCGGCACCGGACAGGGCGGAGTATGCCTTCATCGGCCGGAGTAATGTTGGTAAGTCTTCCCTCATCAATATGGTGACGAATAAGAAGGCGCTGGCGAAGACTTCTTCCGCGCCGGGGAAGACCCAACTCATCAATCATTTCGAAGCTGTATCGGACGATAAAAGGAAGTGGTACCTCGTGGATCTGCCGGGCTATGGGTATGCAAAGGTGTCCCAGACCAGCAGGCGTCGCTGGGAGCAGATGATAGAGAATTATATCCGGAAGAGAGAGAATCTCGTTTGCCTGTTTGTACTCGTAGACAGCCGGCATGAACCACAGAAGATCGATCTCGAATTCATCAACGATCTGGGAAAATGGGGAATACCCTTTGCCATTATTTTTACAAAGTCGGATAAGAATAAACCGGGCGCTACATTGCGACATGTGAAGGCCTTCGTTGTGGCATTGAAAGAATCGTGGGAGGAAGTGCCTCCATTCTTCGTCACATCTGCATTGACAAAGGAAGGACAAGCACTCGTACTGGATCATATCCAGGAGTTAAACCGCGAATTCTATAGCAAGCGATCCTGAGCGATTTAATTTTTTTTGTTTTATCTTGCAATTAATCTGTTAACCTGAGTATGCGAAAATTCTTCTCTGAGCGTAATCTTGCCGGCATATTATTCATTGTTGCATTCGTGGTTTTTTTCCTGGCCAAGCAGGATAGCTATGCGGTTGAACAGATATTGAATAAGAATATGCCTTCTGCCTCTGGTTTCGCTCCCGCACCAACGCCCACTGCGAATCTCAGCGATTCTACAACCGGTAAGGCCAGCCAATTTCAGTGATCTTTCCTCTTTGTAATAAACAAGCCATTTGCGGGTGATAATTCACGCGTGGATGATCTTTCTTTCCTGTAATAAACGGATGACCAGGAAAAACAAGGGGAGAGGGGGCCTCTTCAGGAGATCCTCCTGAGGCGCAGAAGGAGGAAGGTGGGGTCAGTTGACAACCTTGTTGGCACAGCTGCTGCTGGCAAACGCTTCGGGTTTTGCTTTGAATGCGAAACCCATTCCAAGGATATAGCCCATAGCTTCCTTAAGGGCATCATTACTCTTGAAGTGCGGATTCGTATTGATATCGGCATGTACTTCCATATCCACGTTGTAAAGTGTGAACAGGTTGCACAACTCGTACGCGATCTCAATACTCTTCGCTACTTCGGTGAGCATTCTTTCCTTGATGGTGTACTGTTGACGGGTCTTGTCATTGTGGATGAACATGAATCCGCCGTGACCTTCCCGGAGGAACACTATCACGGTGGCAAATTCCGTTTCCTTGCCCTTTACCTGGGAATCCGTACCGATGCAGACCTTGAGTTTGTATCCCGCTGCTGTCTCCCGTTTGATAGCATTTTCAACAGCTTTGAGAATGGGAAGTTCCACGAGGTCGCCATTAAATTTTCTCCAACGCATAAAAAAAGAGGTTTTCCTAAGGTATAGAAAAACCTCCAATTAACAATAGGGGTACGGATTAAGGCTCTGTTAACAGAGTAAAAAAAACTTATTGACGGACGAGTTTATCGGTCCATTGCTGATCATTACCGGAGAAACGTACTAAGTAAATTCCAGTTGTCATACGATTGACCTCAACCTGGTTCAGGCCATTTACCAATAGCCCGCGTGCTATCTCGCGGCCATTCAGATCGATCACGCTGAAATTATAATTACCCGGACTGCTCATATAGATCGTATTTGCGTGGATAAGGTTGCCTGCGAGTTTCGGGCGCATCGCATCGTTGCTTCCACGAATGGAAACGGTATTCGAATAATAGCGGTGCCCATCATCGAATGTAACATTGAGACGGTATTGCCTCAATGAATTCGTTTCCGGTTTGTAGATATAGGAACGGTCATCGGCTGCCGTCGATGCAAGGGGCGCGAAAGTATGGCCATCCATGGATACCTCTACGAATTGTTGATCGATCTTCTCATCGGCCTGGATGGTCCAGCTTAGTTGATGCTTGTCGCCATTTTGAGCACCACGAAGCTCGAGACTATGTAGCGGTAATGGAATGCCAGCGCCATCGATGCTTGCCTGAAGCGAGTATGATCCGAGGCTGGCATAAGAAGGCGCATAGAGATTTCCTTTGCCTTCTACTTTCAGGTAGTACGTGCCCGCATTTAACAGGGTATCTGCAACGGAATTCAATAATGCTCCCGGATTATAGATACTCAAGGGTACCTGCGATTGATCATAGAGGGTGACTTGCATATCCAGGTCGGAACCGGAGTTTCCCGCGCCGACATTATAAGGAACGGCATCCAACTGGAAACGGCCATCGGCCGGCATGGTGAACCGGAAATAATCCTGGTCGGTATTCCGCTCTATCACCCCGGTCACATTGAATTGATTGGCGCTGAAGCCCGGCGTTGTCGCTGCGGCGAAGTTCGATCCGTGATCATCTACCCGGTAGCCGAAGCCATTGAAGGAAGAAGTGATCACCTCGAGGTCATTTTGCAGGCTCGCGCATCCCATGCTGTTTGGGCCATTGTTCCAGAGGGTAAAATTCTGGTAATAGCCTGCGCCCATGATCGGCGCCCAGCCTATCTCCCCGGTGCCCTGACCGGTATTGTATTCAGTAACGATATTGCAGGATGCATCATACTTTGCCTGGTGGAACAGACCGAGCGTGTGACCGGCCTCATGAGAGGCAGCTTCGGCTATTTTTTTTATGTTATAACCGAAAAGCGCAGAGAATATGAAGCAGGGATTATCATCACCCCAGGTAAACGATTCGATGAACGCGACGCCGCCGGCTGTACTTCCATACCAGCTGGAGGTAGTGGTGATGATGACACGCATCCGTTGCTTTAATGGAGCCGCAAGGAATTTGGTAGAGTCGGTAGTGATATTGATATTAAACGGACGGTAGTCCTCCGCCACGCGGTGGAATACCTCGGTGATCTGAGCGTTGTCCAGCCCTGCGCCAGCACAATTGAAAGGACCTGTCCAGTTCCAACTGGTACCCGCAACCCTGTGTCCGTCGAAATCCAGGAAGATGGTAGCCGCGGCCGATGGGTAACTGTTCAATATAGGAACCTGGGAATAGCAGATATGGTGGAATGCCAGCAGCAGCAGCATCAATGAGGTTCTGGATAAGGTTTTCATAACAGGTGGATTTTCTTTCAAACAATTGGATATAGCGGAACAGCCGAGGTGTAATGTATCTGCACCCCATTTATTCATTTACCACTTCATAAAAGTCTTTCTTGACGAAAATATATTCGTTGTTTATTTTTTTAAGTTCAAAACAATCGCCGTGTGTAAAACTGATGATGCGACCCGAGTACTCGATAGTGCCATCGGGTTGAACGGATGAGGATAAGGACAGTGTGGCTCCGGGATAATTACTCGACCGGATCACCACACTGTGGATGGTGTTCTCATATTTTGTGACGGCGGATACTATTTTGCCTGAAAATGCGGAAAGTTTAGTGTCTGAGAATTTTACATTGACGTCCCTGCCCATTTCCTGGGTGGTATCGGTGAGTAGCTTGTCCAATTCGGGTGCGGAAACAGTGATGCGGGAAGGAAGATTCGTAAACAGCCTCGGCCTGTTATGATCCGGCTCATTGAGCAGCGCCGTCTTCTGTTGAGCAGAAACACTTGCACAGCAAAAGCAAAATGACAGGCAGGTGCCTAACAATTTCAGGTAGTTCATTGGATATAGTTTTTACAATAGGGATAGATCCTGGCAGTGGAATTATTCTTCTGCAGTTCTCAGATGGTACGGACATACAAGATTCTAAAAGTTTCCCGAAGAAGCAAGAATACGGGCACTGTAGCCGGCGAGATTGAGGAGTAGTACTCTAGTGGGAATCGTAATTGTTCGTAGACTAAGAGTTTCTCAATATTGCCCGGTACCCAGGAGAACGAGCGTGCAGGCTTCCATGGTGGGAATATTGTTTTTCCTGGCGAGTGCGAGGAGTTCGTCGTTCTCTGTCCCGGGGTTGAAGATGATGCGTTTCGGGTTCAGGGAAAGGATATAGTCGTAGTACTCTTTCTGGTTCAAAGGATTCAGATAAAGGGTCACCGTATCCACACCATCTTCCTTCACCTTGCCCGTAGCGATCGGCGTATCGCCCACCATGGCATTCCTGCGTCCCACGGCTACTACTGGGTGGCCGAGCTTGCGGAGCCGCTGGAGCGCGAGATAGCTGTAGCGTTCCGGGTTTGCTGAGGCGCCCAATATCAATGTCTTCTTTTTCTCGTTCATTGTGTAAAGCTAATCAGTATTATAACGCGGGAATGGGTGATATTGTTTTCCGGAACGTTGGTCTAAGGAATTAGGGATAAGGAATTGGGAATTAGGCTTCATAAGGAGTGATCCATTGGATTGTTATACTCCTCGAATGAGGATTTTGACTTTTGACTTTTGACTTGATTCCACAGCGAGGCCAGATACCAAAGAGATGTGTTCTATTTGAAGAGCTTGATGATGTTGCCCACGAACCAGCTTTCCTCCGCCTTTATCATTGAGTCCAGCGTCTTGTCTGCCTGCTTACCCAATTTCTTTATGCCGCTCACCGCATCTACGAATGATTTTACATGCTTGTCTCGTTTATCTCCTTCCACCTCTTCCAATTGGTCGAGCAGTTTCAGCATGGGTTCCAGTTCCCGCTTCTTCCTTTCTTTCACGATCTGCTTTACTACCTTCCAGATGTCCTTCTCGGCAGAGAAGTATTCCCTTCTTTCCCCCTGGATCAATACCCTGTCCACCAAACCCCAGTTGATAAGCTCACGGATATTCATGTTCACATTACCACGACTAATATTGAGCTCGTCCATCATCTCGTCCTGTGTCATTGGATCCGGGCTCACTAATAGCAAGGCATGTATCTGCGCCATCGTCCGGTTGATCCCCCAATGAGTTCCGAATGCACCCCAGCTGCTGATGAATTGTTGACGCGCCTCTATGAGTTTCATATAACGAAGCTAAAATGATATTTTGAACTTTCAAAATATTTTGAAACTAAAAGTTGATAGGAGGACAGTCGAGTCGTTTATCGCCTTTTGCCTCCCGGTAGCCTGGCGCACGGAGTGTGATAGCGAAGTAGAGACCACCTCTCTGGCTCTTCTTCTTCGAAAGAAG
>DATHKS010000308.1:0-3386 GCA_035488975.1 Chitinophagaceae bacterium
TCTTCCGGCTCATGGAGATCATCTTGATGGATTCTATGAAGGTGTCCGTGAAGTTGAGGTAAAATTGTTTGGCGATACGATCCCTTTCCTCCTGTGTCTTCTCGGGAAAGGCAATGGCGAGATTTGCCAAAATGATCGGTCGCCGGTATTTCATGACACGGCAAAGCATGAAACTGGCGAGATCGGAAAAGAGATACAATACCCGAAGCGGGAGCAGCGAGAACACATACAAGAGGCCGTAAACGAAATAATACATAAGCTGCAAAGATAAATGCTAGAGCACGATGTTCTGTACCAATTCGCTCTTGCCCGGATAATCGGTATTATAATGAAGACCCCTGCTTTCTCTCCTGAATGTGGCGCCTTTCACGATCAGGTAGCCAACGGTTATCTGGTTGCGCAGCTCGAGCAATTGCGGGGAAAGCGATGAGCCCTGGTATAGCTGCTCCGTTTCTTTCCACAAAAGATCGAGCCGGCTCATAGCGCGTTCGAGACGGATATCATTGCGCACGATACCGACATAATCGCTCATTACCTGCTGCAGTTCCTTAAGACTTTGCGTGATCAGGATCATTTCCTTCGGTTCACTGGTGCCGTGGGCATTCCAGTCGGGTACATGATCCCTGTATGACAGTGAATTGATCTTCTCGACTACATCAACAAAGCAGCGATGCGCAAACACCATGGCCTCGAGAAGTGAATTACTCGCCAGCCGGTTAGCGCCATGCAGGCCGGTGCTTGAGCATTCGCCGCAGGCATATAGTTGCCGGATGGAAGATCGTCCCCATTCATCCGTCTTGATCCCTCCGCAACTATAATGAGCCGCCGGCGCCACCGGTATCATATTCTTCTCGATATCGATACCAATGGATAAGCACTTCTCATAGATATTTGGAAAATGTTCGGTAAATTTTTCTTTGGTGAAATGCCGGCAGTCGAGCCACACGTGTTCCGTTCCCGTTCTCTTCATTTCACTATCGATGGCCCTCGCCACGATATCGCGTGGTGCAAGGTCCTTGCGTGAATCATATTTTTCCATGAATGCCTCGCCATCCTTATTGCGCAGGATGCCGCCATCGCCCCGCACCGCCTCGGTGATCAGGAATGCCTGCCCGCGAAGCCCCGGCTCATAGAGTGCCGTAGGATGAAACTGTATGAACTCCATATTCTCTATACGGCCCTTTGCGCGGTACACCATCGCCACACCATCGCCGGTAGCTATGGAAGGATTGGTGGTGGTACGATAGACCTGCCCGTTGCCTCCCGTGGCTAGCAGGGTCGTCTTCGCCAGGATCTTCTCGATCCTGTTCGTCATCAGGTTGAGCGCATACACACCATAACATTCTATGTCGGGCGAGGATTTGATCACGAGATACCCGAGATGGTGCTGTGTGATGATGTCGACGACGAAACAATGCTTGATAATCTCGATATTCTCCTGGGCATTCACCGCTTCCAGCAGTGCGCGCTCCATTTCCCAGCCGGTAATATCCTTGTGATGGATGATACGGAATTCAGAATGGCCGCCTTCCTTTCCGAGCTTGAAATCACCATCCTTTTCCTTGTCGAAGCGGGCACCCCATTCAATCAGTTCCCGCACGCGGTCGACCCCTTCCTTCACCACGATCTCAACCACGGCCTTGTTGCAGAGGCCATCCCCCGCTATCAATGTATCATCGATATGCTTCTCGAAACTATCATTCTCCAGGTCATTGACAACGGCTACGCCACCCTGTGCATACTTGGTATTCGTTTCATCGGCCGCCGCCTTCGTCATGATGAGTATCTTCTTATCCGGAAATTTATTGGCTACTTTAAGGGCATAGGTCAATCCTGCAATACCGGAGCCAATGACCAGGAAATCTGTTTCCTTCATGAGGTTAATTTCAATTTATTTATCAATATGCCGATATATAAATTAGCCAATGTGCCAATTAGTAAATGTGCCAATTCAGCGTGCTCCGATACGAAAACACTTTCCTGATTAGGATCATTGGCACATTGGCTAATTATCAAATTGGCTAATTGTTTTCTATCCAAGCGTCACTCTCCTTCAACAGGTTTATCAATTCATCCACTGCTATCTCGCTATTCACATTCCTCTTCACCACTTCCTTGCCCTTGTACAGGGTGATCTTGCCGGGTCCGCTACCCACGTAACCAAAATCTGCATCGGCCATTTCACCCGGTCCATTAACGATACAACCCATGATCGCGATCTTCACTCCCTTGAGATGATTCGTCCTGGACCGGATCTTCGCCGTCGTCTCCTGCAGGTCGAATAGTGTACGCCCGCAACTCGGGCAGCTGATATATTCGGTCTTCGATATTCTTGTTCGTGTAGCCTGCAGGATCGAGAAGGCAGTATTGTTGGTGAACTGATAGATGTCTTTCACCTCGAGATAGGTCCTGCCTTTCGTATTCGCTCCCGACATCTTCGCCGCATTAGTAAATCCGAGGCAAATGCCATCGCCGAATCCTTCCAGCAATAATGCGCCCGTTTCCGTGGCAAAATGGATCAGGTGCTCATCGGGTGTTTGCATGGAACTATCGGTGATCAGGATGACCGGGTTATCGATATTCCTGTTCAGCATCCCCGTAAACATTTCCCTGACACTTTGCATGGCATTCTTTTTCGTGCTGCTGAAGCAGAATACAACTGACATGGCAAGCGAAGGGTCGCCGGCCAGAAGCCGTTGTAAATCTGAAAAGGCGGCGGTCTCTGCTTCGGTAGCATCGATCATTACGAAGTTCATTGTCGCCGCTTTATTTGATTGGCCGATATAAGCGGTGAATTCATCGAGACCGAAGATGGGAAAATACTTCTCCTTGTCCGTTGATTGTTGCCAGGCGGCAACCGATACGATCATCTTCAGCGTTCCGGGCAGGTTGAAATCGAGTAGCTGACCCGCACTGTAGATATAGTCCGCCGCAGCATCGCCAATATTCCATTTGTCCGTTGCCTCATCGTATGAATAGCCGATGCTCCTGAGATGCGGCGCTGTGATCTTCTCGATCTTATGCAGATCCGCAATGACTACCGGCACCTGCTTGCCTCCGATATTGCCGATGGCAAACGTCTTCCGGCGCTGGTAGTTGAATGGATCATACGGCAATTTTGCCTCTATTTTATGTTCAGGGGCAGTGATCTCAGTTTGATCTTTGGTCTGCGTGTATCTCTTGACGATATCCCTGCACACCGGTATTTCCAATTCGGGATCTTCCGTCAATGACACGCGTATCGTATCCCCCAGGCCATCTTCCATCAGGCTCCCTATCCCGATGGCGCTTTTTATCCGCCCATCTTCGCCATCGCCGGCCTCCGTTACCCCTAGATGGAGCGGGTAACATTCTCCAAATTCATCCTGCATCGTCTTTGCCAACAG
>DATHKS010000309.1:0-2879 GCA_035488975.1 Chitinophagaceae bacterium
CCGCGTAAAGGCTTCCGATGAGGATGGTGCGTGGAGCGGAAAGGAAACCACCCTGCGCATCCGCATTCAGCCGCCCTTCTGGAAGACACCACTCGCCTTCATTCTATACGTGGTCCTCATTGTACTCGCGCTTTGGATTGCGCGCCGCATTTTACTGGAACGGGCACGCATGCGTTTCGAAGTGGAGCAACAACGCAAGGAGGCCGAACGTATCCAGCAGGTAGACGCGCTGAAGACAAAGTTCTTCACCAATGTCAGTCATGAATTCCGCACACCACTCAGCCTGATACTGTCGCCCCTGGAGAAGATCGTAAAAAAAGCCACCGATCCGGATCAGAAGAAAATGCTGTTGCTTGTGCAGCGCAATGCCAAGCGGCTGCTCAACCTCGTGAACCAGTTGCTCGACTTCAGGAAAATGGAAGTGCAGGAATTCAACGTTCACTTGTCAAAAGGCGACGTCGTTCATTTTACCCGCGACATCACCTGGTCATTCTCCGATATCTCGGAGAAGAAGGATATCGTGCTGCAATTCCTCAGCAATGTCGATACCCTGGACATGTATTTCGATAAGGATAAACTCGAGAAGATCCTGTTCAATCTCCTTTCGAATGCATTCAAGTACACGCCGACGGGCGGCAAGGTGGATGTCGTATTGCATTTCCCCGGGCGCAACAACGGCTCCTCCATCGTTCAATTAAAAGTGCAGGACTCCGGCATCGGCATTCAACCGGACATGCACGATAAGATCTTCGAACGGTTCTATCAATTGGATACGGCCGGCGATATCCAGAACAGCGGAAGCGGCATCGGCCTGGTGATCACCAAGGAATTCGTGAAGCTGCACGGCGGTACCATCCGCGTGGAAAGCGAACCGGAGAAAGGGACCTGCTTCATCGTCACGCTGCCACTCAGGGAACTCCCCGAGCTAGTCCCTGTATATGAGATAAAGGAAGAGATCATTTCCTCGCCAGGTATGGAGAACGGTACACTCAACGAAGAACCGGTGGGCAACAGGAAATATCCCCATCGCAACACCATCCTGCTCGTGGAAGACAACGAGGACTTCCGTTTCTATCTCAAGGATAATCTTCAACAGACCTATCATGTTACCGAGGCCGTGAATGGAAAGGATGGCTGGGAAAAGGCGAAGGCACTGCAGCCGGACCTGGTGGTCAGTGATATCATGATGCCGCTGATGAATGGCATCGAACTCTCGAAAAAGATCAAGACCGATCCGCGTACCTCCCATATTCCCGTGATACTTCTTACGGCGATGAGTAGCCAGGAGACCGAACTCGAAGGATTCCGCGCGGGCATCAACGATTATATTTCCAAGCCATTCACGTTCGAGATCCTCGCCTCGCGCATGAGGAATATGCTCAACTTCCAGGAGCAACTGCGCCGGAAATTCCAGCAGCAGATAGAGATCACGGCCGAAGAGGTGACGGTGACACCGGTGGATGAGGAATTCATGAAACAGGCTTTCGCAGTGGTGGAAAAGAACATGGATAATCCCGCCTTCAGCGTGGAAGACCTGAGTCGCGAGCTCTTCATGAGCCGCGTGGCGCTTTATAAGAAACTTCTGTCGCTGACCGGCAGGACCCCTATCGAATTCATCCGCATCATGCGGCTTAAAAGAGCGGCCCAATTACTGAAGAAGAGCCAGCTGTCCATCTCCGAGATCGCCTACCAGGTTGGCTTCAATAATCCCAAGGTGTTTACGAAACACTTCAAGGAAGAATTCGGAAGTACGCCGTCTAATTTCCAGCTTAGTTGAACCACGAAGGCACGAAGGGCACAAAGGGGCACGAAGGAATACAACTAATCACAAAGTACACAAGGAACATAAGGTTTCTCATAGCACGCACAATTGGCACATTGCCAAATTATCAAATTGGCTAATTGTATTCCTTCGTGCCCCTTTGTGCCCTTCGTGCCTTCGTGGTTTAAATTTGTTTATTGAAAATCATCTCATTGCAAAAACCAGTTAACATTTGAATCCCTATCTATAAACATTCCCACCCCCTCCTTTCTTCCATACCGGCCTAATTTTATTCCTGATCTCAACCATTACTTAATGATTGCTATGACTGGAATCTTGCGCCGTGTTGCCGGAGCTTTGCTGCTCTTTGTCCCCTTCTTACTATTCGCTCATCCCGAACAGCCCTTCCGCAAAATGGGAGATGGCGTTATCATTTATCCGAATGCAGAACTGGCCGGCAATGCCCAGGCCATCCGTCTGCAGGTCATCACTGAACACATCATCCGCGTCATCGCCAGCCCGAAGAAAGAGTTTCCCGAGCGCACGAGTCTCATCGCTATTTATAATAAGGAGCAGGACCAGGCCGCCTGGCAACTCGATCCCGATACCGGTCAGAAGCTGACCATCCGCACCCGTTTCATAACCGCCATCGCCGACCTGGCAACAGGGAATGTGGTCTTCTATGATGCCGCGGGAAAACAGATCCTGGCGGAGAAGAAAATGGGACGCGAACTGGAGCAGACGGTATCCGAAGGCGAGCGAACCTATGCCATTCACCAGGAATTCGAGACCTCTCCGGATGATGCCTGGTATGGATTGGGACAGCACCAGGATGGCGTGGTCAATTACAAAGGGTCACAGGTATTCCTGTTCCAGAATAATACCGAAGTGGCAGTGCCCTTCCTCGTTTCTCGAAAGAATTATGGCATCCTCTGGGACAACAGTTCTATTTCCCTCGCCGGCGATACACGCCGGTACAAGGATATCTCATCCCTGAAATTATATTCGAAGGATGGCGAACCGGGCTGGCTCACGGCTACCTATTATAATAACAAGAATACTTCCGACATCTACCTGCAGCGGCCCGAATCGTCGATCCGGTATGAATATCTCCATG
>DATHKS010000310.1:0-6138 GCA_035488975.1 Chitinophagaceae bacterium
GAAAGACCTGGGGAAAGTGGTGGTGGTTGCTCCCGATAAACCACAATCGGGAATGGGTCACGCCATCACCATCGGTCAGCCATTGCGACTGCAGAAGGTGAATATGTTTGGCGATATCGAGGCCTATGCGTGTACCGGAACGCCGGTCGATTGTGTCAAGCTGGCGGTAGACAAGGTCCTTCACCGCAAACCGGATGTCTGCCTGAGCGGCATCAACCACGGCGCAAACCATAGCATCAACGTCATTTATTCGGGAACGATGTCTGCCGCCGTAGAGGCAGCGATCGAAAGCATTCCATCCGCGGGTTTTTCGCTGCTGGATTATAGCATCGATGCCGACTTTACCGGCGCACGCCAATATGCGAGGATGGTGGTGAAGAAACTACTGGCTACCAAGGTGGACAAGCACACCGTTCTCAATGTGAATATTCCGGCACTACCGCCCGAGCTGCTCAAAGGCTTCAAGATCTGCCGCCAGGCCTACGCGAAGTACGAAGAGGATTTCGTGGAGAGACAGGATCCCCATGGTAAGATGTACTATTGGCTCACCGGCGAATTTGTGAATTTTGACGAAGGAACGGATACCGATGTATGGGCACTGGCAAACGGCTATGTAAGCATCGTACCTGTGCAATTCGATCTTACACATTACGCATTAAAAGCAAAACTCGAAAAACTCTGGAAATAATGATATTCAAAAAAGATAATCTGAAATTAGGATTGGTTCTCGGCATCATCGGGCCCGCTTTGGGGCTCGTCGTAATTTATTTCATAAAATTCCCGAGCAGCAAGTTCTCAGAGTTCCTCGACGAATTCATCAATAACAACAAACTCATTACTTCTATCGGTTCGCTTTCCCTGCTGGCCAACGTCATTCTCTTTACCATTTATATCAATACACAACGGGATAAAACGGCAAAGGGAATATTTTTGATCACTCTATTGTATGGTATCGGCATACTTGTGCTAAAATTGGTCAATTTTTAAAAGCAAGTCTTCATCCTGATCACAAATTTCTTTCCGCCAACGGGTCCATTCTGATAAAATGAACTACTACATCATCGCCGGCGAAGCATCCGGAGACCTTCATGGAAGCAATCTCATACGGGAACTCAGGGACCTCGACCGGGATGCGCATGTCCGTTGCTGGGGTGGCGATAAGATGCAGGAAGCGGGCGGTGAGCTGGTGAAGCATTACCGGGAACTGGCCTTCATGGGCTTTACGGAAGTGGTCATGAATCTCCGCACCATCTTTCGCAATCTCAGCTTTTGCAAGGAAGACATCCTCAAACACCGCCCTGACACCCTTATTCTCATTGACTATCCGGGCTTCAATCTCCGCATTGCCAAATGGGCCCACGAACAGGGACTCACCGTAATATTTTATATAAGCCCACAGGTTTGGGCCTGGAAGGAAAACCGGGTACGGATGATGAAGCAATGCATCGATAAGATGCTCGTGATACTTCCGTTCGAGAAAGAATACTTCAGGAATAAATGGGATTGGGATGTGGAATATGTCGGTCATCCATTGGTGCAGGTAATTGAAATGGAAAAGGCAAAGGGTATCTCCGCCCCGCTCTCGAGCCTTCCCATCATTGCACTTCTTCCCGGCAGCCGCAAGCAGGAGATCCTCAAGAAACTGCCGATCATGCTGCAGACCACGAGATCGTTTCCCGGCTACCAGTTCATGGTGGCGAAGGCGCCGGGTGTAGAGGAAGATTTTTACGACAGCCTGCTCAAGCCCTATGACAATGTCTCCTACGTTTCCAACCAGACCTATAATCTATTGATGCAATCGAAGGCGGCACTCGTTACATCGGGAACGGCGACGCTGGAGACGGCATTGTTCGGCGTGCCCGAGGTGGTTTGCTATAAAGGTTCACCAATCTCTTACCAGATCGCCAAGAGGGTGATAAAGGTGAAGTATATATCTCTCGTCAATCTCATCATGGACCGCATGGTGGTAAAGGAACTCATCCAGCACGACCTGACGGTCGACAATCTTACAAGGGAACTCAAGGCCATTCTCCACGACGAAGCGAGGATAAGTCAGCTCCGGGAAGATTACCAGGCGCTGCGCGATATTCTGAGCAGGGAAGGAAATGCGTCGGCGCGGGCAGCGGGATCCATCTATTCCTTTTTAAAGTCAAAAGTAAAAATTCAAAAGTAAAAAGGGTGTCCTGGGATAGGAATGTCCTTGTGCACTTTGTCTAAGGACTCCTGCGGAGTGATTCAATACAGAACCACTAAGTCACAAAGGCACCAAGGAACACAAAGATTTCGCAAACCATGCCCCAATTGGCACACCTGCCTGCCGAAGCCTCGGCGCAGGCAGGTTATCAAATTGCCAAATTATCAAATTGTATTTACCTATTTTCTAAGCAATTTCACAGCAAGGATAATCAGGCAAATAAGGAAGATGAGCAAGCTAAGCCGGTTGATGCCATGCATGTATCCGATCCATTTGCTCTTCGGCCTGGATGGATCCTTCTTTTTGAGAAAGAGATATTCCGCAAGTTGATTTAAGACTCCCATAGCTTCTGCAAAATTACGCCAGGCGAATGATAATTTGGCAATTTGGTAATTTGGTAACCTGCCTGCAGGTAGGCAGGTTTGACAATAGTCGAACAGCCAAATATTCAAAAATTATCAAACATGATAAGTGTCCTGGCCTGGAGGATTTTTGACTTTTGAATTTTTACTTTTGAATTTCTATTGCACAGAAAGACAGTAACTAAAAAGAAAGCGGTTCTTGTTTTTCGACGAGCCGGCGAAGAAGTACGGCCTGGTTTCCGGCCCGAATGAGATTATGACCGGGATAAGCTGCGCCATAATATCTGTCGTCATATAAGTGATCGGTAAGGAAGCGAAGCGCCTGCATATAGATCATAAACTCGCCGGCAAAGAAGAAATGCTGCTTTTCCTTCCCGGTCAGCTCGTCCTTCATGCCCGAGCAATAGCCCGCGACGATGGCCTTGTAAAAATCTTCCCGGATATAGATCCCTTCGAAGTCTTTCTCTTCCTCCGTTGCGGGTGAAAGATAGGTCCTTATCATATCGCCCACATCGCTGATAAAAAATCCGGGCATGATCGTATCCAGGTCGATCACGCAGAGGCCCTTCCCTTTATCATCAAACAACACATTACTGATCTTTGTGTCGTGATGGGTAACGCGGATATGGAAGTCCGGATCCTTGATCAACCTGTCGTAGCGCGTCACTATCGAAGTATGTTCCTGCAATTCCTCTATCAGTTCCCGCGCCTCGTTGAGCCTGGCAGGATTTCCATCCTGCAAGGCCCCGGTAAACTGATCGTACCGCAGGCGGAGATCATGAAAATGAGGAATAGTGATCCGCAGCTTCTGTGCCGGGAAGCCGGCGAGGACACGCGTGAAGTTCCCGAATTGAGCCGCGGCCTCCCAGGCCTCCTCACTTGTCTTAACCACATTCTTCGAATGCGAACCCGCCAGGAAAGGAAACATCCTGTAATACCCGTCTCCTTCGATAACGGCCATTTCCTTACCGTCTGTTGTCTTAACGGGCGCCACGAACCTATAGGACGGATGATGTGCCGAAAGGTACTCTCCTACTTCGCAGATATTGGCTGCAATGTCGCCGGGCGACTTGAACACCTCGCTATTCACGCGCTGCAGGATGAAGTCTCCCGCAGGAGCGGTCACCCTCCAGGTATGATTGATGAGGCCGGTGCCGAAGGGGGCGACAGTAGCGCCTTCCGCATTCAAACCATAATATTGAAGTATTTGTTCGAACATGAGTTAGATAGTTACGTGAATCGTGAGTCGTCAATCGTGAATACCACACCCTATAATGAGAATATTCGAATCGAGCAAGGTCCTGTTCCAATCGATTCGAATATTCCTATAGCGGAGTGTTGTATTCACGATTGACGACTCACGATTCACGTCTACATTAATAGGCATCGTTAAGAGCAAAGATGGGCTTTCTATACATCCATTGCCCTCCCGTGAAATCGGGAAATTCGACCGTTTCATTTCCCAACTCGATCGATTTTTCACTGAGCGGCGTGATGGAACTCCAGGCGGCCGCATCATAGACATCGAGTGGCGTGGGCGTCTTATGCTTGATGGATTCGACGAAAGAGTGAATGACGAAGAAATCCATTCCACCATGACCGGCACCTTCGGTTTCCTTGCTCCAGCGCACCCAAAGCGGGTGGTCATATTTATCGAGCCAGGTCTTTGCGTCGTCCCAGGTATGCGGCTTAGCAGATTTGTCCTCTATGTAGATCCCATTGTTCACATCCATCCACAGCCCTTCCGTTCCCTGCACCCGGAATCCCAGCGAATAGGGCCGTGGGAGATTCGTATCGTGTTGCAATAGTATCGTTTCTCCATTGGCGCAATTGATATGCGTGGTAACGATATCGCCGAGCTTAAATTTCACGGATGCATTTGGATGCGCCGCTCCCCCCTTCTTGACTATATAATTATGAAGACCTCTTGTCTTCGTGGAAAAGGAATTGAGCGTCATGAAGCGGTTGCCCCGGTTGATGTTGATATAGTTCGCGATAGGGCCGATGCCATGCGTGGGATAGAGATCGCCATTGCGGTGAACGGAATGATTGGTGCGCCATTTTGCCTCTGAAAATCCCTTTTCGCCGAACTCTACGCCGTGGCCATATGGATTCACTCCATCATTGAACTTGACCTCTCGCAGGTCGTGTTGATAGCCGCCCTGGAGATGAATGAGCTCGCCGAAGAGTCCTTGCCTTACCATGTTCAATACGGCCATTACATCCCGGCGGTAGCAAACATTCTCCAGCATCATTACATGTGCATTGTATTTCTCGGCCGTCTTCACCACCTCCCAATGATCCTCGAGGGTGATGCCTATGATCACTTCACTACCGACATATTTTACCCCGGCCTCGAGTGCGCCGATGATCATCGGCTTATGCCATTCCCAGGGCGTGGCTATGATGATGCCGTCGGGTTTCTCCTTTTCCAGCATTCTCTTCCAGGCGTATGAATCGCCGGTATAGACCTGCGGCATTTTTTTGCCGCTCTTGGTGATCATCTCCTTCGCCGAGGTCAGCATGCGATCCTCAACATCGCAGATCGCGATAAGATCGACATCGTCCCTTCGCAGAAGCAGATCCAGGTGATTCTGCCCCCGCAGGCCGACGCCGATTATCGCCAACTTGATCTTGGGATCGGCGGCGCTCGAAAATATGTTCCTGCCGGGTAAAACCGCCAACGCTGCAACGGCGAGGCCGGAGTTGCGGACAAAATCTTTCCTGTTCATTGTTAGAGTATTTTTAAAATGAGAATTAACCGTCACCTAAGCCCGGGAGCGGTGGATGTGGTCATGAAAATAGGATAATAAAATTCACCGGGAATATGCAAACGGTTGCTTCAAAAAAAAGCAGTTTCGTCTAAGTGCTTCCCCCGGCGATAAACGGAACATTTTACCGGCTATTATTGGCAATGGAACTTATTACTGCGATCGACAGGATCGTGCAGGAAGAATTCGGGTATTGCAGTAGAGAAAGAGGGCTGGCCATCACTCCGCGGATGGTGCAAAAGGCATAAATTTGTATCACGTTCCAATGATATTACGAATACGATACATTTATATCCTTGCCTCTCTCCTGCTGCTTTCAATTCCTGTCTTTTCACAGGTGGACTCTATCGCACTCACAAAACTCGTCATTCCACTTAACCGGCAACTCTTTCATGATAATGTGGACAGGGAGCAGCGAAATGCGCTGAAATCGGATGGCACGGCCGATAAACGGCTTGTGGTCTCGGGTAATGAAGAGATCAATTTCATGGCGACCCGTGCACTCACCTCGGAGATCGACTGGCTGCAATACAGGATAGAAACGGATACCCTGCTCGATCACAATAAGCGGTTGTATTATTTGAAGGGCCTCGTGGGCCTGCTGAGGCAACTGCAGGCGGGATGGAGGTCGAAAGAGTATAGCGCCGCTTCCTTGCCTGCAGTAGTTACGGGGTTCGAGCATTGCATCGATCTCGACGAGAACAAACAATCCATTGAGAGTTATATTCACAGTCTTGCCTACGAGATCGCGGCGCCACTGGTCAGGTCGTCGGCATTCGATAATAACAAAGGCATTGCCGCGGCGCGGAAT
>DATHKS010000311.1:0-8151 GCA_035488975.1 Chitinophagaceae bacterium
TTGGGTGAGCACCTACGGTGGCGCCGACGTATTCGTGACATTACCCGATAACCTGGGACAGGCAAAGTTCAACGAGCAGTTGAAGGCCTTCTCGAAGAAACATCGTCCCGCGGACTATGCCGCCGATATTTTTTTCGCCCAATCATTGGGTGATATGCATTTCAACAAGGAGATCGAAGTATACAGCAACCATACCTTCAGTCGCGAACTCATCACCGCACTGACGATTATTGGTATTTTTCTTATTCTCATTGCCTGTGTCAACTTCGTGAATCTTGCTACGGCCCAGGCTGTCAACCGTTCGAAGGAAGTAGGAGTGAGAAAGGTGCTCGGAAGTAGCCGTAGGCAACTCGCTTTCCAATTCATCAGCGAGACGGCGATGATCACAGTCTTCGCCATCATTCTCGCGATCGGTCTTGCGATGGCATGCCTCCCAATGTTAAACGGCCTGATGGAAACAAAGATGAAGATGCAGATCCTCAACGATCCTGCCCTGGTAGGCTTCCTGCTGGCGACGACCGTTTCGGTTACGTTGTTGTCCGGTATCTATCCGGCCTTGATCGTGTCCGGCTTCAACCCGATCACCGCATTGAAGAATAAGATAACGGCCAGGATGGTAGGAGGGCTTTCCCTGCGAAGAGTACTGGTGATGCTTCAGTTCGCGATCGCTCATGTACTGATCATCGGGACGCTTGTGGTAGTAAGCCAGACGGAATATTTCCGGCATGCCTCGCTGGGCTTCGATAAGGAGGCTATGCTGAATGTGCCGTTGCCCGGAGATAGTATCAGCAGGACGCGGTTCGAATCATTGCGGAATACGCTGCTACAGAATTCCGGTATCAAGGAACTGTCATTCAGCTTCACCAGTCCTTCCGACAATAGCAATTGGAGCAGTGATTTTACCTATGACCATGCGGCAAAGCGAACAGACTTCGGCGCCAATCTGAAATGGTCGGATGCGAATTACTTCAAGATATATAATATGAAATTTGTAGCGGGTCATGCCTATCAGCCCAGCGATACCGTCAGGGAATTTGTGGTGAATGAGACACTGCTTCATAAACTGGGCATCACCGATCCAAACAAGGCGATCAATAAAGAGCTCAATTTCTGGGGTGGCGATAAGAAGGGTACGATCGTTGGCGTGGTGAAGGACTTCAACTCTTATTCCCTTCATGAACCAATGGCGCCGGTGGTGCTTAGCACCTGGAAAGACGTGTACCAGCTTCTGAATATCAGGATCAAACCGGGGAATGAAAAGGCGACGCTTGCCTATATAGAGAAGTCGTGGATTGCGGCATTTCCCGACAACCTGTATTCTTATGAATTCCTCGAGAAGAAGATCGATAATTTTTACAAACAGGAAAATCAATTATCCAGGCTCTATAAGATCTTCGCCGTCATCGCCATTTTCATTTCATGCCTTGGGCTGTATGGATTGGTCTCGTTCATGGCGGTGCAGCGTGTGAAGGAAGTAGGTATTAGAAAGGTACTGGGAGCATCCGTGAGGAGCATCGTGTATCTCTTCTCACGTGAATTGACTCTTTTGATCCTGGTTGCATTCGTGATAGCGGCGCCGCTGGCCTATTTCCTGATGCGGCAGTGGCTGCAGGACTTCACGTATCGCATTCAGCTGGGTGCAGGCGTGTTCGTGCTTTCGATTGTAGGATCGCTGGTGATTGCATGGCTTACGGTCGGATATAGGTCGATGAAGGCTGCGGTGGCGAGTCCGGTGAAGAATTTGAGAGCGGAGTGAGCGAGGTGAATCGTGAGACGTGAATCGTAATCAAGTAAAAAGTAAAAAGTAAAAAGTCAAAAACTTCAGTCGAG
This sequence comes from Chitinophagaceae bacterium, assembly GCA_035488975.1. GTDB lineage: Bacteria > Bacteroidota > Bacteroidia > Chitinophagales > Chitinophagaceae > DATHKS01. The sequence goes on from DATHKS010000311.1 coordinate 1,831, forward strand.
GTGTGTAACCGTCCAATCGATCACGCCTGCTGAGGCCTAACCTGCCTGCCGGCAGGCAGGTTCCTTATTCCTAATTCCAAAAGAAGAACATGATAAAAAACTATATTAAGATCGGCCTCAGAAATCTCTGGAAGAATAAATCATTTTCTTTCATCAACATCTTCGGCCTGTCGGTTGGATTTATTTGTTGCCTGTTGCTTGCAGCCTATGTCAATGATGAATTGAGCTATGACAAGCAGCCTGCACATGCTTCCGATATCTACCGGGTAGAGTTGAATATCGAGAACAAGGATTTCTATTCCAGCGTGGATAACGCGGTTGGGCCTGGTATGAAGAGCGCGTTTCCCGAGGTAGAAACCTTTACCCGCTTCAACCAATGGGGTGGCATTTTTATAAAGAAAGATGATATCCAGTACAAGGAACCTTCAATTGCTGTGGTGGATTCGAATTTCCTGCGATTCTTTTCCATTCCCCTGCTAAAGGGTAATCCCGTGACGGCGTTGATGGAGCCTTATAGCATCGTGCTTTCTCAGTCATTTGCAAAGAAGTACTTCGGAAATTCTGAAGCGCTGGGCCAGCAATTACTTTTTAATAGTAACCCCAATCCTTATAAGGTAACGGGCGTCATCGCCGATCTTAGTCCCAACCTCCATTTCAACTTCGGCATCTTCGTCAGTAAGAATGAACGGCAGATGACATGGAGCAATCTCGGAGATTATACCTACCTCCGGCTGAAGCCAGGATCGGATCCCGCCCACCTTGAAAGTCAGTTCCCGCAGCTGGTAGCGAAGTATGTAGTGCCCGAAGTGCAGCGTGATATGGGTATAAGCCTGTCCGAGGCGCAGAAATCCGTGAACACCTTCAGGTTCATACTCAAACCACTGTCGAGAATCCATCTCTATTCCGATAACAAGGACGAGTTGGCGGCAAATGGAAGCATCAAGTACGTCTATATTTTCTCTGCACTTGCGCTTTTCATACTCCTGTTGGCCTGCGTGAATTTCACCAATCTCTCCACGGCATTCTCCACGAAGAGGTCGAAGGAAGTCGGTATCCGGAAGGTAATGGGATCGGGCAAGCACGAACTGATGATACAGTTCCTGCTGGAATCGATATTGCTCGCCTTCTTCGCCTACCTGTTCTCCCTCATATTTGTGTACCTGCTTCTTCCTTATTTCAATGAGCTGGCCGGGAAACAGATCGTGTTTTCCTTTTTCTTTCACCCGGTCGTACTCCTGAGCAGCCTGCTCGTTGTGGTGATCGCCGGTGTATTATCGGGCATATATCCTTCGGTATTCCTTGCTTCCTTCAATATCATCCAGGTACTCAAGTCGGGATCGGCCATGAAGGTTGGAAGCTCGCGGGGACTTCGAACCGGCCTGATCGTATTCCAGTTTTTCGTGTCAACCGTCCTCATTGCCTCAACGATCGTGGTGTACCGGCAGCTGCATTTCATGCAGAGCAAGAAACTGGGCTTCGATACGGAGCAGGTGCTGGTGTTGAATGATACGCATTTGATTGGTGGAAGCCAGGAGGTATTCAAGGAAGAGATGCTGAAGGATCCCCGCGTGACGGGCGTTACGCTTTCACGTGATGTTCCTGTAGCATCGCAGAGTATGGATGGTACGCAGGCCTTCATCAAGGAGAAAAGTGAGAAGACAACGAACCCGGAGATCCATATCAATAAGTATCATGTGGACTATGACTACGTGTCCACGCTGGGCATGCAGATGGTAGGGGGAAGGAATTTCTCGAAGGACTTTCCAAGTGATTCCGCAGCGATGGTCATCAATGAGACCGCAGCCAGGGATTTCGGGTTCCAGGGAACGGATCCATTAGGCGCGCATGTGATCACCTCGGGACAACACGAATTCAAAATAATAGGAGTGGTCAAAGACTTTCATTATGCTTCCATCAAACAGAAGATCGCACCGCTGGTAATGATGTTGGACCAGAGAGGGGGTGGCATGTTAGTGAAGGTGAAGACAGCAGCCATCGAGCCTTTCCTCAAGAATGTAAAGGGCCTTTGGGGCCGGTATAATGCGAGAGGGCCGCTCACCTATTCCTTCCTGGAGGAGCGCTTTGCTAATGTATATGCCAGCGAGAGACGCACCGGGCAGATATTCACGTTGTTTGCCTTCATCTCGATCCTCATTGCCGCCATGGGACTGTTCGGTCTCTCGGCCTTCACCACGCGCCAGCGTACGAAAGAAATTGGAGTGAGAAAAGTGTTGGGCGCCTCTGTTCCGCAGGTGATGGTGTTGTTGTCGAAGGAATTCGTGTATATGGTCATCGCCGCATTCGTGCTTGCCGTACCCGTCACCTGGTTTGCCATGCACAAATGGTTAGAAGAATTTGCCTACCGGATCCCGATAGGCACATCGATATTTTTTTTGGCGGGTGGCATAGCATTAGTAATAGCAATTATTACGGTGAGTCTGCAGGCTATGCGGGCGGCACTTGCCAACCCGATACGTTCGCTAAGATCCGAATAAGATATATTGAAGAAGAAGAGGCAATAGAAAAAAAATAGTAAGCTATGTTAAAAAATTATTTGAAGACCGCCTGGAGAAGTGTCATGCGGCACAAGGGATTTTCTTTCATCAACATCTTCGGTCTTTCGATCGGCCTCACCTGTTGTATGCTCATCTCCCTGTATCTGTATCGTGAGTTCAACTACGATAAATACCAGGGTAAGGGCAAGGACCTGTATCTCGTCGGTACGGAGTTCATCAATTCCGGCGTGCATAAGAAGATGTCCAGTTCTCCTTCGCCGCTGGCGCCCACATTAAAACAGGAATACCCGGAAGTACTTGCGACTGCGCGCTTGATGGGCCTGTTCGTCGATGACAAGACCCTCATGCAATACACCGAAGGAGGCGGCGCCGTCAGGTCGTTTTATGAGACGCGCGGGTATCTCGCCGATTCTACCTTCTTCAACCTCTTCGACTACGACTTTGTGGAAGGAAAGGGAACGAGTTCGCTGATGGAACCCAATTCGCTGGTGCTGTCGGAGGAGATTGCCAGGAAGATATTCGGTAAGGAATCCGCATTGAACAAGACCGTTCATATCAACAGCACCACGAACGGAAGCTTCGATTACAAGGTGACCGGCGTATTCCGGCCGAAGACGGCGCCTTCGCATATCAATGCAAATTTCTTTCTTTCTATGTCGTCGGGTCAGTTCGGTGATTATGTGAAGCGCACCACCGATTTCGCCTCGAACAATATGTTCTACACCTATGTACTGCTGAAGCCTACCTCGGACGGTAAATCGTTGGAGAAAAAATTGCCGGCCTTCGTCGAGAAATACATGCGGAAGGACCTTACGGCAGCGGGCTTTGACAAGCGTGAATTCCTGATGAATGTCAGGGACATTCACCTGATAGAGGATGTCAACAATACTCCGTCGCCTTCCGGCAGCCGCCGTTATCTCTATATTCTTGCTTCGATCGCGGCCTTCATCCTGTTGATCGGTTGTATCAACTTCATGAACCTGGCTACGGCAAGATCGGCACGGCGTGCAGCGGAAGTTGGTGTCAGGAAGGTATTAGGTGCACAGAAAAATTCGCTGATCCGGCAGTTCCTGGCCGAGTCAATATTGCTTGCATTCCTTTCGTACCTGATCGCTATTGGACTGGTGCAGCTACTCCTGCCTTTCTTCAGCCATGTTGCCGGCAGTGATCTCACGCTGTTCAACAGGCAGAACATTCCCTTGTTCATCGGTTTCACGGTACTCACGTTTGCCACCGGCCTCATCTCCGGAAGTTACCCGGCTTTTTATCTCTCCGCCTTCAAGCCCATACGGGTATTGAAAGGAAAATTCGTCAATTCCTTTTCGGCGGTGGCCTTCCGCAAGGTGCTCGTCGTTTTTCAATTCACTATTTCCGTCGTTCTTATTATAGCAGCCTTCGTGATCGGGAAGCAAATGAGCTTCATGCGCTCCACCGATCTTGGCTTCGCGAAAGACCAGCAACTGATCATCCCTTTGCGTTCGACGACGGCAAAGAATATGGCCATGACGTTGAAGAAAGATCTTGTGCGAAGCGGGCAGGTGATACAGGCAGGCGCCTCTTTCTATTACCCTGGTATCTTCAATCCGAGTGATGTCAACTTCTATGGCCCGGGACAGACCTCCTCGTCGGCCGTCAATACGAAGTTGAATTTTGTGGATGAATCCTTTATGCAGACACTCAATTTGAAACTGCTGGCGGGGAGACTATTTTCGGCTGAGTATCCCGGTGATACCGGCAACCTGGTTATCATCAATGAAATGGCGAGCAGGAAGCTTGGATTCCGCACGCCGCAGGATGCTATTGAGCAAACGATCAACCGGACAATCAGTGGCAATCCCCTTCCGGTGAAAGTGGTGGGAGTGATAAACGATTTTCACTTCGAAGGATTGAAGGCGGAGATAACTCCGTATGGATTTGGACGAGGTAACGACGATGTCAACTATAACTACCTCATTGCACATGTCAATGCCGGGGCGCTTGGAAGCATTCTGAAGACGGCGCAGGCAGCCTGGAAGAAACTAAACCCGAACGAACCCTTCGAATACAGTTTCCTCGACCAGGATTTTCAAAAGAACTATGAAGCGGAGGAGCGGCTCTCGTCCCTCGTGATGTATTTTACTATTATCGCCATCCTGATCTCCTGTCTCGGTCTTTTTGGCCTGGCGAGTTTCAGTGCGGAGCAAAGGATCAAGGAGATCGGCGTGAGAAAGGTTTTGGGTGCGAGCGTCGGGAGTATTGTCGCATTGCTATCGAAGGATTTCCTTCGGCTGATCTTCATTGCCATCGTCATCGCATCGCCAGTGGCATGGTGGATCATGCACAACTGGCTACAGGATTTTGCCTATCGCACGGAAATGGGCTGGACGGTATTCGTGTTCACGGCATTGCTCGCGGTGTTTATTGCGGTATTCACGATCAGTTTCCAGGCGATAAAGGCGGCGATAGCCAATCCAGTGAAGTCGTTGAGAGCGGAATAGCAACGTGAATCCAAAACGTGAACCCATCAACGTGAATCGTGAGTCATCAACGTGAATCGTGAGTCGTGAATCGTGAATACCACACCCTGTAATGAGGAAATTCGAATCGACTAAAGTTCTGTTCTACTCGATTCGAATGTTCCTATAGCGGAGTGTGGTATTCACGATTCACGACTCACGATTCACGTTGATGACTCACGATTCACGACTTAGGTTTGATGCTTACGAAATGAAACAGATTCGTTATGATAAAGAACTATTTAAAGCTAGCCCTCAGGAATATCTGGAAGAATAAGTCCAATAGTTTTCTCAATATTTTCGGTCTTGCAATAGGTGTTGCCTGCGCCGGCCTGATCTTTCTCTGGATAGAGAACGAAGTGAAGTATGACAGTTTTCCCGGGAGAACCCGGTTATACAAAGTGATCACCAACCAGAATTATGATGGTAAGCTGCGAACCTTCATGTCTTCTCCCGGTCCGCTGGCGGCTGCGATGAGGGCGGAGATCCCGGGTGTGGCAAATACCAGCCGGACCAATGAAAAGGAATTGTTGTTTAACCTGGGCGAGAAGTCAGTTTATGAGAAAGGCGTGTATGCCGATGCCTCGCTGGCTCAGATGCTCGACCTGGATTTTGTGCAAGGAGATGGTAAGAATATCTTTCCACAACTATATTCGGTTGTGATCTCGGAGAAGATCGCAAGACAATTCTTCGGCGCTACGGAAAATGTAATAGGGAAGACGCTCAAACTTGACAATAGCCAGGACTACGTGATAACGGGAGTGGTAGCGGATCTTCCGGCTAATTCAACACTGCAGTTCGACTGGATCGCTCCTTTCGAGATCTATGCAAATGCCAGGGAATGGACAAAGGATTGGCGCAGCAACAGCGTATCTACCTACGCGGAACTTTCACCGGGTGTATCCGGGGCATCGGTCAATAAACTGCTTTATAACTACCTCGAAGAGAAAAGTGGGAACAAGGGGACAAATCTATTCCTCTTCGCAATGAAGGATTGGCGGCTCCGGGAAAGTTTCGAAGACGGCATTCAAACGGGAGGGCGTATTGTCTATATCAGGATGTTTGCCATCATCGCCTGGGTGATATTGATCATTGCCTGCATTAATTTCATGAACCTCTCCACGGCGCGCAGCGAGAAGAGGGCGCGCGAGGTGGGCGTTCGGAAAGTGCTGGGTGCGGGAAAGAAGGTGCTGGTCCGCCAATTTTTGGGTGAGACAATCCTGCTATCTTTTTTTTCAGTGGCGGTGGGAGCGATCATCATTGCGCTTATCCTTCCAGCCTTCAATGTTTGGGTGGAAACGGATCTTGCG
>DATHKS010000312.1:0-6677 GCA_035488975.1 Chitinophagaceae bacterium
CGAGCTTAGCCGCCCAGGTGCCGAGGTCGTTTATCAGTATCACCATTTCCTCAAAATCCATCCCTTCAATATTTCTTTCCGAGATGATGCAGACAAGCCCGCGTGCCTCGTCCGCGCTTATCTTATACCCGAGATAGGTCGCGTTGATGGCGAGTGCAGTCTTATAGAGACTGAATTGTTTGGTGATGTCTTTCGGTATCTCGCAGAGCGCCGCCATGCAACGAATAAAGGTCTGCGGCTGGTGTTGCAGGTTCTTTTGGGTGGTGAGAAAGACCTCGATGGTGGAGGAGCCCTGTGCAAAATACCAGGCGCCCGTTTTCTTATTGAAAATAGTCTGGGGGTCGATATTCATCTCGACACATAAACGTAGAATATATCCGGTGACAGTGTCTACTGTTGTCATAAAAGAGGGTTGATAACGTGAATCGTGAGTCGTGAATCGTGAATACCACACCCTATAATGAGAATATTCGAATCGAGTAAGGTCCTGTTCTAATCGATTCGAATATTCTTATAGCGGAGTGCTGTATTCGCGATTCACGACTCACGATTCACGTTGAGGATTGACGTTGACGATTCTGCTCACATCATTGCCTGTTTCCCTTGAAGGTGAACTTGCTTGGACCGTAGCCACTGGTTTCGTTCTTGTAATCCAGCAATGAGCCTTGCAGTTTTCCCTGTACGATGATAGTGTAGGCGCCCCGCGCGCCCGTCACCTGGCCAAATTCCGTCGCCGAATTTATCTTGCACTCCGTCACTATGCTGGTGCTTGGATCGGCCGGATCGGGAACAATGACAAGCCGGATGGTCTTCCTGTTAATTTCAGAGATCGTGAGTCGGCAGTCCGGGTAAGTGATGACGGTGGAATAATCCGGCATTTGCTGTGCCGTTGCTACGCCTGAATATTTACCGGTGAACTTGACGGCGAGATCCTCCTTCTTGCACCCGGAGAGACATGCAACCAGGATAAGTGTGATCAGGTATTTTTTCATTGCACGGATTTTAACGAACTGCTCAATAGGAAAATGTCAACTGACGGTTGAGCCATCGCCCGTTTTTTCCTCCGGGTTGATGAATTTTAATTTTCCATCGGAATCCTCGGCCATCAGGATCATGCCATTGCTTTCAATACCCTTCATCTTACGCGGCGCCAGGTTGGCGACAATGACCACCTGCTTCCCCACGATGGCCTCCGGTGCAAAGTGCTGGGCAATTCCAGACACGATGATCCTTTTCTCCGATCCAAGATCGACCTCGAGTTTTAAGAGCTTATCAGCCTTCGCTACTTTTTCCGCGCTAAGCACGGTTCCTACCTTCAGGTCCAGTTTTGCAAAGTCCTCGTATTGGATGATCGCTTTTGGTGCTTGCTCCACTTTGGCTTCCACTGGGTTTGTTTTTTGATTTTCTTCCGCGGCCTTTATTAGCCCCGCATTCAGTTTCTCTACCTGCAACTTTATCTCATCGTCCTCGATCTTGCGGAACAATAGCTGTGGTTCGCGCAGGCTATAGCCGACACTCAGCAACTTTACCTTTCCGGCATTCTCCCAGTCGAGGATCTTTTCCACCACCTTCATCATGTGCAGCATCTTTGCCGCCGTGTTGGGAAGGAATGGATTGATCAGCACGGCGAGATTGGCGGTCAGTTGAAGACAGAGATGAAGGCAATTGTCGATCTTCTGCTGTGCCTCCTGTGTCGGCTGGCCGCCTGCATCTACCTGCCTGGCCAGGATCCAGGGCTGGTTTTCCTGCAGGTATTTATTACCCTTGCGGGAAAGATCGATCACTTCATACAGCGCCTCCCTGAACCTGTATTCGTCGAGTAGCATCCCGATCTTATTCTTTGCATTTGCAATATCGGCGATGAGTTGTTTATCTGCATCGTTGATGATCTCATTGTGAAATGCCGGCACCTTCCCCTTCGTGAGTTTGTGCATCAGCACGAAAGTCCTGTTCACGAAATTACCGAAGACCGATACGAGCTCACTATTCACTGCATCCTGGAATCCCTTCCAGGTGAATTCGCTGTCCTTTGTTTCCGGCGCTATCTGTGTGAGGTAATACCTGAGCATGTCCACACATTGACCTCCGCCATTCTCCTTTTTTACAAAATCATTGATGTAATCTCTCATCTCGAGCTTCCAGTTGCGGCTGGTGCTCATCTTGTCGCCCTCCAGGTTAAGGAATTCATTGGCGGGTACATTCGCCGGCAGGATATTGCCATGTAGTTTCAGCATCACAGGAAAGATGATGCAATGGAAGACGATATTATCCTTTCCTACGAAATGCACGAGCTGTGTATCCTCATCATACCAATAGGGTTTCCAGTCCTTATTATTATCGAGGGCCCATTGTTTGGTAGCGCTGATATAGCCGATAGGCGCATCGAACCATACATACAATACTTTTCCTTTCGCCTCGGGCAGTGGGACCGGTATGCCCCAGTCGAGGTCGCGCGTAACCGCTCTCGATTGCAGGCCGCTATCTATCCAGCCTTTGCATTGACCCACCACGGTATGACGCCAGTCGCTCTTATGTTTTTCCAATATCCATTCCCGCAGGAAGGCTTCGTGCCGTCCGAGAGGAAGATACCAATGGGTCGTCTTTTTCTTCACCGGCACTTCCCCGCTCAGCGTACTGACGGGATTGATGAGTTCGTCGGGACTCAATGCAGTTCCGCAATTCTCGCACTGGTCGCCGAAGGCACGGGGATTACCGCAGTTGGGGCATGTGCCCGTGATATACCGGTCGGCGAGGAAGGTTTTCGCAGCCTCGTCATAATATTGTTCTGTCTCTTTCGTCTCCAGTTCGCCGCGCTCATGCAGGTAGGTGAAAAATTCCTGCGCCGTTTCATGATGCAATGGGTCGCTCGTCCTATGATAAATGTCGAAGGAGATATCGAGGTCGGCGAAGTCCTGCTTCATGGCCTCGTGGTATTTATCGATGATCGCCCTCGGCGTCGTGTTTTCCTTCATCGCCTGGATGGGGATAGCTGTTCCATGTTCATCGCTGCCGCATACAAACACTACATCTTTCTTACGGGCGCGCAGGTACCTGGTATAGATATCCGCGGGTATGTAGGCGCCGGCCAGGTGGCCGACATGCTTCAATCCATTGGCATAGGGAAGGGCAGATGTGATCAGGTATCGTTTTGGATCGGTCATTTAAAAAGCCTGGGTTTAATAGCCTGCAAAAATACCGTAATAGATGCCATTGCCCAAACCCGTTAAAATTTGATCATTCGCCGGCTTCGGCATGGCGTCGAGCCTATAGGAAAAATATAAACGCCGGAGGCTATTCACGATTGACGTTTCACGATTCACGTCGTGATTGACGTTTCGCGATTCTCGTTCACGATTCGAAACGGGTCCGGCTCCTAAAATTGTTTCTATACTCGTGTGCCGCGCGGTAGTACATTTGTTCCTCATTCAATGATCAGCATGAACCGTAAACATTTCCTGGCCTCTTCCGCATCTTTCATGGCATTATCTGCTTTCCTTCCCGCCAGGGGCTCGTCCCAGGTGGAAGATACAGTGCCGTCCATTCCTCCTTATCTCAAGGCAGGAGACACTATCGGGATCACTAGTCCCGCCGGGTATATCACGCTGGATGAAATAAGACCATCCATCGCATTGATGGAAAGTTGGGGATACCAGGTCAGGGTCGGCAGCACTATCGGCAAACGTGATTTCACCTTCGGCGGCACGGATGAGGAGCGCGCCGATGATCTTCAGCACATGCTGGATGACCGTTCCGTGAAAGCCATCATGTGCGCAAGAGGAGGATATGGTTCAGTCCGCATCGTGGACCGGTTGAAATGGAATATGTTCAGCAAACAGCCGAAATGGGTCATCGGATTCAGCGATATAACCGTCCTTCATTCCCATATCAATCATAACCTGGGTATAGCCACCATTCATTCGAAGATGTGTAACAGTTTTCCCGATGACTGGGCGAAGGCCGACGACCCGCAGAAGGCGACGATCGACTCGATCAGGAAGGCGCTATCGGGCGAGAAGATGCGCTATGAATTTGCATCGAACCCGTTCAACCGGGCGGGCAGCACCATGGGTGCCCTGGTGGGTGGCAATCTCAAGACGCTGGAATCGTTGGCGGGATCGTCTTCGAATATCGTTACGAAAGGAAAGATCCTCTTCGTGGAGGATACCGGCGAATACCTGTACAGCATCGACCGGATGTTCTGGAATCTGCTGCGTACCGGTAAGCTGGCGCAACTGGCGGGACTGATCATTGGCGGATTCAAGGTGAAGCCGTCGGAGGACCCGGCCGAAGAATTCGGAAAGAACCTGCAGGAGATCGTACTCGAGAAATTGAAGGAGACGGACTACCCGGTTTGTTTCGATTTTCCCGTGGGACACCAACGCAACAATTTTGCACTCAAGTGCGGCGCCCGCCATAAATTAGCGGTGAAAGCCGATGAATGTAGCTTAATGGAAATAATATGATCAAGACACCTCCTTACCTGAAGCCCGGCGATACGATCGGGATCGTCTGTCCCTCGGGATACATGAGCCCCTCGAAGATGGCGGAGTGTATCCGAGTATTGCACGAAGAATGGGGCTATAAGGTAAAACTGGGCCGGACGGCCGGCAGCGAATCGACTACGTACTTCTCAGGCACGGATAGTGAGCGCCTGTCCGATCTGCAGGACATGCTTGACGACGATGAAGTGCATGCCGTGCTCTGTGCGCGGGGAGGCTATGGAATGACGCGTATCATCGATGGCCTTAGTTTCAAGAAATTTCGCAAGCAACCGAAATGGATCATCGGTTTCAGCGATGTCACCATTCTCCATTCGCATTTATATTCCAATTATTATATCGCGTCGTTGCATGCGCCCATGGCTGCCGCGTTTAACGATGCGGGTTATGTGAACCGGTTCGTTCAATCGCTCCGCTCCGCGATCGAAGGGAAGTGGGCGAGGTACACGTGTGAACCCCATGCATTGAACAGGACGGGCGAGGCGATCGGGGAATTGATTGGCGGAAATCTCTCCCTGTTGGCGAATGCGGTCGGGACCGATTCGGACATCAAGACACGCGGAAGGATTCTCTTCCTCGAGGATGTGGGCGAATATCTTTATAATATCGACCGGATGCTGTATCAGCTGAAGAGGAACGGCAAGCTCTCCAAACTGGCGGGACTCATCATCGGCGGATTCACCGAACTGAAGGATACCGAAAGGCCTTTCGGAAAGGAGGTGTACGAGATCATTAGTGATATTGTAAAAGAATACGACTATCCCGTTTGCTACGGCTTCCCCGTTAGCCACGAAAAGGAAAACTATGCCCTTAAGATAGGCGTGGGGTATAAGCTGAAGGTGGGGAAGGGGAGAGTGGTGTTGGAGGAATGAGAGAACAATGTGCCAATTAGCCAATGTGCAAATGTGCCAATGATCCTAATTCGATCAGTGATTACGAATCGGAGCACGCACAATTGGCACATTGGCTAATTGGCATATTTACTAATTAGTTACTTCCTCCGCTTTTTGCGTCGAGTGTTTCTTCGGCATCGCCGCTTCCACATCTATCCCTAATCCCTTCGCAATTGCCATTCCGAGGCCGATATCGGCACGGAAGAAATGACATAACTGGCGGTTGATGATCTCTCCTTTCTTCGCTCCATCGATGCCACTCATGGCGCCGACGATATTACTGACCAGGTTCTTCCGGTCCTGCTCGTTCAGCACCTCTCTCCAGAAAATGCCGGGTTGTGTGTAATGATCGTTCTCGCCTTCCGCATTCCTGTCGTAGAAGTCTGCTACATCTGTGTCCAGCATCCAGGCGGGTTGTCTATAATTCTCGTCTTGTTTAATATCATCGAAACTGTTGGGGAAATAATTAGGCTGACTGCCTCGGTTTCCATCGAGCCTCATTTGGCCATCGCGTTGATAATTATTCACTGCAAAGGGACACCGGTTCACGGGCAGTTGTTCATAGTTGGCGCCAAGCCGGTAGCGGTGTGCATCGGGATAAGAGAGAATGCGGCCCTGGAGCATCTTATCGGGTGAATAGCTGATGCCATCGACCACATGTGCCGGTGCAAATGCGGCTTGCTCCACGTGAGCGAAGAAATTATCGGGGTTCTCATTCAGTTCGAGCACGCCGACGTCTATCAATGGGAAATCTTTCTGACTCCAGGTCTTGGTGAGGTCGAAGGGATTCCATTTATAGGTCTTTGCCTCGGCCTCCGTCATCACCTGGATCTTCATATCCCACCGGGGGAATTCGCCCCTGTCGATGGCGGCAACGAGGTCGCGTTGTGCACTGTCAGGATCCTCGCCCTTCATCTTGGTGGCCTCGGCATTGGTGAAATTCTTTATACCCTGTTGAGTCTTGAAATGGAATTTCACCCAATGGCGCTCATTGGAGGCGTTGATGAAACTGAATGTATGGCTGCCGAAACCATGCATGTGGCGGTAGCTGTAAGGTGTGCCGCGGTCGCTCATGAGAAACATCACCTGGTGCAGGCTCTCGGGGTTGAGGCTCCAGAAGTCCCACATCATTGCAGGACTCTTGCAATTGGTATAAGGATCTCTTTTCTGTGTATGAATGAAATCGCCAAACTTCTTGGGATCCTTTATGAAGAAGACGGGAGTGTTGTTACCGACGAGGTCCCAGTTCCCATCTTCCGTATAAAATTTCATGGCAAAACCGCGG
>DATHKS010000313.1:0-7152 GCA_035488975.1 Chitinophagaceae bacterium
TGTTCTCAGCGAAGCCTATCAGCTCACGAAAAAGGAAAGGTACCGCGAGGTGATAGATCAGACGATGGAATTCATTCAGCGGGAAATGCTTCACCCATCCCAGGGCTTCTTCGCGGCGCTGGATGCAGATAGTGAAGGAGAGGAAGGGCGGTTCTATGTATGGTCGCTTTCCGGGATTGAAGCCGTGCTGGGTGGCGAGAGCGGGCTGTTTTGCGAATTTTATGATGTAACGGAAAAAGGAAACTGGGAAGGAAAGAATATTCTACGAGTGTTGCAGCCGGTGGAAATGTTTGCCGCTTCAAAGGGAATGGAACCATCCGTACTGGCGGCCATGCTCCGGGACGGGCGGGAAAAACTCTTGTTGGCAAGGGGCAAGCGGGAGCGGCCGTTGTTGGATGATAAGATCATCCTGGGATGGAATGCTCTTATGAATACGGCTTGCTCCAAGGCGTTTGCGGCAACAGGCAATGATGCTTATCGCGAACTGGCGATTGCAAATATGAGATTCCTGCTACAGCATCATGCAGGAAAGCAAGGGAAAGAATTTCATCACACGTGGAAAAATGGACAGGCAAAATTTCCCGCTTTTCTCGACGACTATGCATTCCTGATCCAGGCGCTCATTCATCTGCAGGAAATAACCGCTGATTTGCATTGGCTGGAAGAGGCCAAAGAACTGGCAGGATTTGTGATCGTTAACTTCAGCGAAGAGGATACCGGCTTCTTTTTCTATACCCGCGAAGGTCAGCACGATGTTATTGTTCGAAAGAAAGAGGTCTACGATGGAGCCACACCTTCCGGAAACTCTGTGATGGCAGGCAACCTGCATTACCTTTCAATCGTTTTTGATAGGTCTGATTGGGCGATCCGAAGCTCAGAGATGGTAAAGCGACTGGGAAAAGCAATTTTTAGTCATCCGACTTCGTTTGGCTATTGGGCTGCGCAATTCCTGGAAAGAGTCGTAGGGACTTCAGAGATCGCCGTGATCGGGAAAGCAACTAAGGGTATTCACGAAGAGATTCTCCGGTATTATATTCCAAACCGGGTGATCATGGTGTCTGCTATTGAGAATCAGTTGTTCCCTTTGTTGGCTGGAAAGAAGGCTACTGATCCGCCCTCTGTGTACGTCTGTAAGAATTTCGCTTGTTTACAACCAGTTATCTCCATGAAGGAGGTTATTGCACTGATAAACAGTACAAATAGCCTCAATTAATTTTCTGTTAATACAATAAAACAACCTCAGTAATCGTTAGAAGATTTACGTCGTAAAATCCGCTTTGGCTATATAAAATTAAATTGTAACGTTGTGGTGAAGAATAAACCAAATAATTATATTTGCCCAATACCCTTCAAGAGTATGAAAATGAAAAACCTTAACTACGCAGTCTTCGCAGCTGTATGCATTTCGATGCTATCTGGTTGCGGAATCCTGGGAAAGAAAAACAAGGGTGGATCCCTGCCTGATGATGGTCAGGTCTGGGGCATTTCTCCCGGTAACCGTTACTCCCTTCCAAAACCTCCGGGGATGGTTTACATCCCACAGGGAACCTTCCACATGGGACCCAGCGATGAGGATCCAGCTTATGCTTTCAGTGCACGTAACCGTTCCGTTTCCATCAGTGGATTCTGGATGGATGCTACTGAGATCACCAACAACGAGTATCGTCAGTTCGTCTTCTGGGTGCGCGATTCTGTCGCCGCACGCAAAATGGGCAAGGTCAAAGCCGGAGCCGATGGCAATGAGTATGTTGACTGGAAAGCCATGAAGGCGATGAAATGGGACGATCCCAAGACTGTTGAAGCACTCGGCAATACCGACCTGATCCTTTCTCCGGAAGACCGTGTATTCGGTAAGAAGGAAATCGACGCCTCCAAGCTGATCTACCATTCAGAAGTATTCGATCTGAAGGAAGCAGCCAAGAGGGAGAACTCAGGCAAGGCGCGTTCGAAGTTTATTCTTAAGAAAGATATTCCGATCTATCCCGATACGCTTGTTTGGATACGTGACTTCTCGTATTCTTATAACGAGCCGATGACAAAGCGTTATTTCTCTCACCCGGCTTTCGGTAACTATCCTGTTGTGGGTGTGAACTGGAAGCAGGCTACGGCTTTCTGCGAATGGAGAACCCATTACCTGAACGCTTACCTGGATGGAAAGAAAAGGGCGCAGGAATCTGATTTCCGTCTTCCTACAGAAGGACAGTGGGAGTATGCAGCCCGTGGCGGACGTTCACAATCGATGTTCCCCTGGGGTAATTATTATCTCCGTAATAAGAAAGGATGTTTAATGGCCAACTTCAAACCCGGCCGTGGTAACTATCCTGAGGATGGCGGTTTCTACACCGTGCGTGCCGATGCATACTGGCCCAATGATTTCGGCTTGTATTGTATGGCGGGTAATGTGGCAGAATGGACCTCTTCCATCTTCTACGAAGGACGTAATAACTTTCAGCATGATATGAACCCGGACGTGCGGTGGAATGCAAAGGATGACGATCCTCCTTTGATGAAGCGTAAGATCATCCGTGGTGGTAGCTGGAAAGATGTTGGTTACTATCTTCAAACCGGTACCAGCACCTACGAATACCAGGACTCGGCAAAATCCTACATTGGATTCCGCAGCGTGATAGATTTACCAGCTGCACCTTCCAAGGGTCGCCGCTAAGACTAAAAAATACTTAGAGGCCGTCTGAATGGCGGCCTCTTTTTTTCCTCATTTTGACAATTTTTTCACTGTTCATTTCGTTTCTTTTAAAATTTAATAATCCAAAAACGAACCCTTTATGCTTTTCTTTAAAACCCAACGAGGTCAGGTAGTCCTCAATTTCCTTTTCAGCTTTTTCGCGGCTGTGGTAATCTTTGCCGCCATGATGAAGATCCTTCACTGGAAGGGCGCCGATGAGGCTATCATGGTCGGTCTGATATCTGAAGCAATCGTATTCCTTGTAATGGCCTTCTTAGTGCCTCCTCCCGAGGAACCACATTGGCAGCGTTATTTCCCTGATATCAATCATCACCCTGATCTCGATCCTAACTTTAAACCAACTCCTCTTTCCCTCGGCTCGGCTGCCTCTGGCAATCCTGCGCTGAATAAACTGGAAGACATGCTGCGCGATGCAGACATCACTCCGGCTAACCTCGGTCGCCTGGGCGAGAACTTCAAGAAGTTAGGTGGTACAGTAGATAAAATGGCCGATATCACGGATGTGGTAGCAGCTACGAGCGACTATACTAACAAGACAAAGGAAGCAGCAACGGCTTTGGGTACAATGAAAGATGCTTATCTCGGCGCAGCCAGCAGCATCCAACATTTCAATGCCGCCGCTGATGGTACAAAGCAATTCCACGACCAGGTACAGGTGTTGACGAAGAACTTGTCTTCGCTGAACACGATCTATGAACTGGAATTACAGGATACCAACAATCACCTGAAAGCAATGAACAAGTTTTATAGCAACCTTACCCAGGCTTCTGAAGCTATGCAAGGCAGCGTAGAAGATGCTCACAAGGCAAAGGATCAGATCGCTTTATTGGCGAACAACCTTGGCCGACTGAACAATGTCTATGGCAATATGCTCAGCGCTATGCAGGGTCGCAACTAAAAACTATGAAAGGATTCGTTTGAATTATAACAAAATCCATATCCCGTGATTTTCTTAGAAGGAGTCACCATTTCTAAAGCAAAAACCATCAATAATCATGTCATTACCTCGTGAGCCGCGGCAGAAAATGATCAACATGATGTATCTCGTTCTGACAGCACTGCTGGCGCTGAACGTATCATCTGAGATCCTCAATGCCTTCAAAACGGTCAACAGCAGCTTGGAGAATACAAATGTCGTCGTCAATAAATCGACGGAGCAGATCATGGCTTCTCTTGAACAAAAGAAGAGAGATGCAGCGACTGCAACCAGGGCAAATTTCTGGTATCCTAAAGCTGATAATGCCCGGCAACTCAGTAAGAGCATCTTCGACTATATCCAGACCCTGAAAGATAAAATTCTTACAGAAGCTGGCGGAGATCCTAAGGACGCAACAAAAAAATACAAAGACGGCGATCTTGAAATTGTAACAAGGATCATGATCGAGAAAGGAGAAGGAAGCAAGTTGGAAAAAATGCTGACTGAATATAAGAAGAATATCCTGGGGATAGATCTTTCTATAGACTCAGCTTTTAAGACCACTCTTCCGATCAACCTGGAGAAGCCGAAAACGCAGAACAGGGCCGGTAAAACATGGGAAGGCGCTTACTTCCACATGGTACCCACTGTGGCTGGCTTAACTATCCTCAGTAAGTTTCAGAACGATATCAAGACTTCTGAGAACAGGGTGGTTCAGTTCATACACAATAAAGTAGGTGAAGTCAATGTGGTATTCGATAGTTATGGAGCTGTGATCGGTCAAAGTTCCAACTACCTGATGCCAGGTCAAGACATCGAAATTACTGCGGGAGTAGGTGCATTCAGTAAGAAGGCACAACCTACTATCGTAATCGGTGGTTCGGGAATAAATATCGGTGAAGATGGCGCAGCCCACACGAAATTAGCTGGCGGCGGCGTCGGTAGTCACACCATTCCTGTTAAGATCACCTATATGAACCAGGAATCAGGAAAATTGGAGACGATTGAAAAGACGGTATCCTATACAGTTGGGATGGCGAACGCTTCAATAGCCCTCAATAAGATGAACGTTCTTTATATCGGAGTAGATAACCCGGTTACTATCGCTGCCAGTGGTGGTGGTGATGATAAGATCAATGCGACGATCAGCAATGGTTCACTTGTAAGAGTACCAGGTCAACCCGGACAATGGATAGCACGCGTTAACACTGTAAATGATAAAACGATAATTACTGTTTCAGTTGATGGTAAGTTATCAGGTGCTTCAGAGTTCCGCGTTCGTACAGTTCCACAGGCACAGGCCTATGTGGGTGGAAATCCAAGTGGCGCAAATATTGCTGCTGGTGCCTTCAGGGCACAGGGCGGTGTAGGTGCAGGTATCAAGGATTTTCCTTTTGAACTGAGCTATGCTGTTACAAGCTTCACACTTACCTGCGACACCGATGAGGGTGACCTGGTTTCGATCCCTGTTACCGGTAACGCCTTTGCTGGTGCGGTCAGGAATGCGATCAACACTCACGTGAAAGCAGGAAAGATGGTTACGATCGATGATATCAGGGTAAAAGGACCGGATGGCAGAACCACTCCAGCGCCTTCTTTGATTTACTATATTAAATAGACCTAGAATATGAAACATATCTTTTTAAAAACCGGATTGCTTTTGTTTGCTGCCACATTAGTGATGGGTGAAGCAAGTGCACAGCGCACTGGTCGCAAGAGAGGAACAACTCCTGCCAACCAGACCCAGCCGGCAACGCAACAACAGAACAACAATAACCAGCAGCCTTCCGGATACGATCCATATGGCGGTCTTCCTATCAGGGTTGACACATCGGGGGTAAACGATACCATCGTACGGAAATCGCTTCGCAACGACAATGCCTTCGATAAGAGCAATGTCAATGCGCGCACGCCGCTCCCTTATGAGCACCTGCGCTGGGACGATGCCCTTTTTGCCGAAAAGGTTTGGAGGGAACTCGATCTCCGGGAAAAGATGAATCAAGCATTCCGCTATGACGCGACGGATGACAACGGAAGCCAGTTATTCATCAATATGTTACTGAAAGCGGTTAATACCGGCCAGGTAACAGCCTTTGAAGATGACAGGTTCGCCATCCCCAAGACGCTCGAAGCTATCCAGCAGCTGACCGTTGGTAAGGCAGATACCGTTCCTGAATACGATGTCAACGATATCAATAAGATCAAAGGCTATGTGGTCACAAGGGCCAGCTTCGATCCCAAGGCCGTTACTAAACTCCGTATCAAGGAAGAATGGGTCTTCGATCGCGAGTCCAGCCGGATGTTCGTCCGGATCCTCGGAATCGCTCCGTTAAAGACAGAATACTATCCTAACGGGCAGGAAAGAGGAACCTCTACCATGTTCTGGGTGTACTACCCTGACCTTCGCCCTATGTTGGCGAAAGCAGAAGTGTACAATCCTAAAAACATGGGACAAAGCCGGATGACCTGGGAGGAAATGTTCGAAAGCCGCATGTTCAGCAGCTATATCGTTAAGTCGACGATCGATAACGCCTCTAACCGGAACATCAAGACTTATATCAAGGATCCGATCCTGGCGCTTCTCGAAGGAGACAATGTCAAGGACAAGATCTTCAACTATGAGCAGGATCTCTGGTCGTACTAACAATTGTTAATCAATACTCTTGATAAGAAAAAAAAGGGCCCTGGTAACAGGGCCTTTTTCATTGGATAAAACTTTAATTCATAATGTCTTAAAAATATTTTCAAAAAAGGTATAACTCCTATAGGAAAATAAGATAATTGTTGTACTTTCGTCTCGGTTTTTCATAGGATATTGGATTTTAAAAACGGGGCTGGATTTCTATCCTGGCCCCATTTTTTTTTACTCCGTTCCTGCTTCACCTACCCCTTCCGTTTTTTGCTTGAAGTAATTAGTAATCATTGCCGATTTAGCCTTTCCCACAAGCTTCTCCAACTCTTCCGGTGTCTTTTCCCGCACATTTTTGACCGATCTGAGCTCTTTTAGAAGCAATTCAGCCGTCGCCTTGCCGATGCCCGGAATGTCCTCCAATTCGTTCTTAAAGGTTCCCTTGCTTCGTTTATTGCGATGGAAGGTGATCCCGAAGCGGTGAACCTCGTCGCGGATGCGGCGTATCAGTTTAAGGCCATCGCTATTGTAGGGCAGCTTCAGGGACTCCATATCGCCGGAGAAGAATAATTCCTCCTCGTTCTTAGCCAGGCCGACCAGGGTCGTCCGGTTGGCAACCCCGAGTTCGGTCACCGCCTCTATCGCTGCGCTTAACTGCCCCTTTCCTCCATCTATGATCACCAGCTGGGGAAAAGGCTGTTCCTCTTCCTTTAGCCGCTTATAACGCCTGTAAACGGCTTCCTTCATCGAGGCAAAGTCATTGATCCCTTCCACGGTCTTGACATTGAAGTGCCGGTAATCCTTCTTGCTCGGTTCTCCATTCCTGAAACAAACCATCGCAGACACAGGGTAGCTCCCCTGGAAGTTGGAGTTATCGAAGCATTCGATATGCACCGGCAGCTC
>DATHKS010000314.1:0-15622 GCA_035488975.1 Chitinophagaceae bacterium
GATACAGGTTGACAACGGCGAAAGAAATAGGGATCAATGAAAACGCGGAAGAGTTTGTTGTCACACTTCCCTTATTGAGGATCCTCTAGCCCGTAATAATATACAAGCATCGACCATGACTGCAACAATGAAAATCATAATTATCGAGGATGAACGTCCGGCGGCGGATAAGCTGGTGAAGGCCATTTACCAGGCCGATCCGTCTATTGAGGTAGCCGCCATTCTGAACAGTGTTCGTTCGGCCATCGACTGGCTGCAACAAAATCCCATGCCTTCGCTCCTGTTCATCGATATCGAACTCGGCGATGGTCTATCTTTTAAGATCTTCGAGCAGGTAAATATCACGAGCCCCGTTATCTTCTGTACCGCTTATGACGATTACTGGCAGGAAGCCTTCGAACACAGCAGCATCGACTACCTGTTAAAGCCTATCAAGCAGGATAAACTCGAGGCGGCATTGAATAAATTTGAAAAGTTGAAGCAGTATTTCTCCGGCAACATGGACCAGCTCATGCAATGGAACCGGCAAGCGGGAAATAATGGACATAAGAAGCGGTTCCTGGTGAAACGAGGCACAGATTACATAAGCGTGAAGACCTGTGAGATTTCCTATTTCTATGCCGCTCATAAAGTGGTCTGCATGGTGGATCAGAAGAACCAGAAATTCATTCTTGATCTATCATTAGCCGATATAGAAAAGCAACTGGACCCTTCACAATTCTATAGGGTAAACAGGAAATACCTGGTGAATATGAGCTCGATCAAAAAAATAAAGAGTTATCCGAAAAGCAAGTTGCAGTTGGAGCTGGAGCCCTGCATAAGCGAGGAAATAATTATCAGCCAGGAGAATGTGGCGGCCTTCAAGGAATGGATGGAGCAATAAAAAATCCCGGCCTTCTGATTGCTCGGAAGAACCGGGACCCGTGTTAACTACCATTAACCCTAAAACTACTATCATTGACGACGCTGCGGGCGCATGGATGGCTCGAGCTCGTCTTTCCATTTCTTATATTGATCTTCGGTGAGGATGCCCTTGAGTTCTGCATCCCTTGCGTCAGTGAGAGGCGCCATCTTTTCCATCATCACCTGCCTGTCGGGGCGGTCACCGCCGCTCATCAACTCCTGTCTTAATTTATCAGAGGCCCGGTAATACGTTGCAAAAGCAGAATCCACTTTTGTAAGTTTTGCCGGTTCCAGTTTGAATGTACTGTCCATCTTCTGGTGGATGGTCTGTACTCTTTCCTCTACTGTACGCTGCCTGAAATTCCCGCCTTGCGCGCTTGCCATCATTGCTCCTGCAAAAAGGCAAACCATAAGGGATAAAAACTTGATTTTCATATGAACGCTTTTAAATGATTGAATAATGATAATGATTATTGTTTAGTTACTTTTTCAGCTTCAGGCTTGCGGGGTTGTTTTCCCATTTTCCTTATCATCCGCACCACCATCGAGTCATATTTAGTTTGTTGATCCGGTGTACACAATGTCCTTACTTTTCTAAAGTGAGTGAATGCCTGGAGATCCAGCTCCCTTTGTTTTTGGCCGATCATTTCCGCAGCCTTCCTCAACACCGAATCGGGTGTCTCGGGAAAACTCAGCAGCCTGAAGAGGCTATCCTTCGCCTTCCTCATATCATCGAACATTGGATGGATAATCCCCCGCTGTTTATCTTTCAAGAGCTTGTACTGTGCCACCTGGTCGTCATTGAATCCTACTTCCTTCTGAAGCATTTCCGTGAGCCCACTGCGTTCCTTTTCCGGCTGAGGCCGCTTTTCGGAATCTTTGAACCACAGAAAATAACCAAGAACGGCAACGTTTGTCAGCACCAGGACGACTATTATGATCAATAGGTTCCTGTTTCCAGATTTAGTAGTCATGGCTGTACAAGGTTTTCATAGTCAAAACTACTTGTACTTGCTGCAACTGCTTCGTTATCGCTCATCACCTGTCCGTCCTGGTTTGCATAGGCCTGTGCCGTACTCACCTGGTTGTCCTGCTTCAACAAAAGCACGGCGTTCATGACCAGGATTATGCAGAGCCCTGCAATTGCCACTGCAGGCCGCGACAGGAATGAAGCCATGGTCATCCAACCGGTCTTTTCATCCTTCCGCAGCTTTGCCATCACACGGGTGTAGAACCAGGGAGCCGGGGCCGCCTGTTTCATTCCGTCGAGGCTTTGCAAGATCTCCTCCACTTTTTGATTGATATCTGGTCTCTGTTTCATGTCCTATTATTTAGACGTTCATTATTAAAAAAACTTTTGCCTTATTTTTTTTCCTTTAGCTGGTCCGTCAGGGTCTTTTTGAGGTTGGTCCGGGCCCTGTGCATCAGCGATTCGACCGAAGAAATGGTGGTTTTCATCACGTCGCTGACCTCCTGGTAGCTGAGTCCTTCCATTTTATGCAGTGTGAAGGCGATACGCTGGTTTTCGGGCAGTCGGCTGATCGCGTTGAAAAGCCTGGCCGCCTCTTCTTTCTTGTCCATGACGACGCCGGGGTGGTTGAAGTCCGGGGGATGTATCATAATCTGGCTTTCTTCCCCAAAAAGGCTCTTTACAAAGGCGAATCTCTTCTTCCGCTTCTTATGCCGCTCGTGGTCCAGTGATTTGGTGATGGCGATCCTATAGAGCCAGGTGGAGAACTTTGAATCACCCTTGAAGGAGCTGATGGATTGGTAAACCTGTACGAAGACCTCCTGCGCAATATCCTCGGCATCTTCGGCATTTTGCACAATGCCCAAGGCTGTGTTGTAGACCATATTCTGCCAGGTCTCAACAATTATCTTGAAAGCAGCCTCATCTCCCTGCTTTAACTGCTCTACCAAAAGTCTCTCGTCCAAACCCCAGAATTTTGCTTCGGGGCGATATTACGCAAATTTTTCGTCGGTCATCCCTGCATTTTATCAAAAGTTAGGGCCAGTTCCCCTTTCCCGGCGGGGGGCGGACCGGGGGGCTGTTCCGAAATTCTTCAGATTATAGGTAAAGGTGAGCATGAAGTACTGTTGCAACACCTCGCTTTGAGAGTCTTCAATATAGTTCTCGGACACGGTACGTACAATACTCTGGTTTTGCTTCAAAAGATCGAAAACAGAAAGTTTGAGCTCACCCGCACGGTTCTTCAGGAATTTCTTGCCTATTCCCGCATTCCACAACCAGAAGTTCTGGTTGAAACCACTGGCCAGGCCGCTATAGGTTTGATTATTCACGTCATTCTGAATAAACCAGCCATTTTTCGTGAGAAGGTTTATCTGGAGACCGGCCACCTTATTCACAAAATTTGTATTCAGGTCGGCCTGCTGGCTATTCTTAGTCACATTGAAATTCGCATTATAGGAAAGGTTGAAGTCGACGTACTCGCTGATATTACTGGCGAGCACAACCCCGGCATTATAAATATAGTTATCGGTAATGCTCTTGATGGAATTGGCGAGACCGGGAAGCCTGGAGTAATTGATTCCGGCATTCAGGTTTAACACCGATTTGACAAAGGAAAGTGGCCGGCTGTAGGTAAACAGTGACCGCACGCTTCCATATCCGTTCAGGTTAACAGGTTTCAATAATTGCGATCCGGACTTTAGAACGATACCCTGCTGGATCACGGAATCCGCATTTGCCCGATAGGTAGCATTCGATATATAATCGGACATGGTTTGAAGGAAGACATTCACCAGGAAACTCTCCTGTTTCTGTGTGTTTGTAAATGTATACCGGCCGGAGACCACATGGGTATAGGATTGTTTCAGGTCTGGATTACCCGTGCTCACCCGAAGGGGGTTACTGATATTAACGACGTCCTGTAGTTGAGTGACCGATGGGAAATTAGTAGACGCCCGGTAGAAAAGGCGGAAACTGCTACGGGCAGAGAGCTTCTTTCTCCACATGAGGTTCGGCAGGAAATTGGTGAACGACTGATCTATCGAGGTGATCGAAGGATAGACCCTATCGCTTTCCAGGCGGGAATGCTGGAGGTTCACGCCGATGGAAAACATATTGTCCCTGTTTCCGAGACGGTAGCTAAGACCGCCGCTGTTTGTCATCGTGGTATTGTCGAATTTATTTGACAATAGAGGATCGAATTCCGAATACTTACCCCCGAAATTGTCATAAGCGAAAGTCTGCTGATCCGCCTTATTCTTGGAATAGGATGGCGAGTAGTTGAATTGCAACTGGCCGGTCTTGCCGACGGGCTCCGTATAGGCTATGTTCGCTGCGACATTATACCCGTTGGTGCTATTATCCGAAAGCTGGTTTTGCAGTGAGTCATTATTAAACACACCGCTTTCAAAGAAGCGGTACTGGCTATAGACATAGTTCTTACCATCATTCTGGTTAAGCGATGTATTCAGGTTGAAGGAGATCGTTCTGCCCCTCTTGGCGAATGCGTGACGGTAAAGAAGATTATTCCGTACGCTGTAGCCGGAGCGAAGGTTGGTTGAATTATTGTCCGACGTATTAGCCGTGTCGTTTGCTCCATAATAGGAACTGGAAATGGAACTGGAATAGGAGCGGTTATTCTGAAAATTCAGGCTCGGCGAAAAGATGATCGTATTGGATGAATCGATCCTGTATTCCAGCCGGAGGTTGATCCGGTGATTGAAATTCTCGCTTCGCGAGGTACTGGCTTGATCCGCAAATAATGTGCGGTCATCGAAGAAGGTCTGGCTCCGCACCACCTGGTCGTTGAGATTACTGGAATTATTGTAGAAGTAGCTTCCGGTCACGTCGATCTTCTTTGCCCAGGTATCGGAAAAATTGATCCCCGCTGCGTTCGTCTTACTGATGCCATTTTGCGTACCTACGAGGAAATTATTCTGTCCGGCCCCGCCGCCAAAGTTGCCGCCGCCGCGTCCGCCACCACCGCGTCCGCCACCACCACCACTCGAACTCGTGACGCCGAGCAGATCCTGCGAACCGAAATTCTGCTGATTGATATTATTGAACAATCCCACAAGCGAGATACGCCTGTTTCCTTTGAAGAAACTCATATTCCCCCCGAGAGCATAGCGGTCATCCGTGCCATAGCCCGCATATACCCTCCCGAACTGTCCATTGCGCATCCCGGTCTTGGTGACTATGTTGAGTGCTTTTTGTGAATTGCCATCGTCAAAGCCGGTAAACTGGGCCTGGTCGCTCAACCGGTCGAAGACCTGGATCTTGTCCACGATCTCCGAGGGAAGATTCCGGAGGGCGGCAGTGGCATCATCGCCAAAGAAATCCTTTCCGTCGATGGTTACCTTCTTCACCGTTTCGCCCTGCGCTGTCACTGTTCCATCCTTATCGACGGTTATTCCCGGCATTTTCTTGATAAGGTCTTCGGTCGTTGCATCCGGATTGACCTTAAACTGGCTTGCACTCAACTGAAGTGTATCTCCCTTTTGTGAGACGGGAGGGGCCTGTGAAACCACCGTTACACCGGCAAGTTCCTTCGAGGCTTTCGGTATGAATAATGTCCCGAGGTCAACATCCGGAACGGAATCGGTGACGGCTATCAGTTGCGGAGACTGCTCATAACCGATGAAGCTGATTTTTAGGGAAAAAGAGTCCGAAGTAATTCCCTGGAAACGAAAAACACCGGAGGTATCGGAAACGCTATTATAAAATTTTGTGGAATCCTTTATGGAAGTAAGTGTGAGTGTGGCCCCGGATAAGGGCCTATTATCGGACAGGTCCAGTAATTTTCCTCTAATACTTTGAGAATTAACGGATAGAGCCAGCCCAACGATTCCAACCAAGAGTATAATATGCTTCATTTTCTAGTAATTGCTTTTGATAGGACGTTTAAAGCGGTCACAACTTTCGTCCGGCAAATCATATTCACTTTCCACATCTCCGGAAGATCGTTGGCATGTGGTAAAATAGTCCTCCTTACAGATTAATCAATAATTGGCCCGAAATTTTCCGGGTTCACCTGAGCCGGGGAAATTTTTTTATTAGACATTCATTTCACGGAACTCGAGTATCTTGCGCCTCTTAAAATCATTGGACGAAATATGGATTATAGTAAACTCGTAGCAGTAACCGGACTACCCGGATTGTATGAATTGGTCAATAGTAAAAATGATGGCGCTATTGTCCGTTCACTGGAAGACAATAGTACAAAGTTCGCCTCCTCGCGGATACATAACTTCTCCCACCTCGAAAGCATCGAGGTGTATACGGTAAGGGACAATGTGAATCTTGTTGATATTTTCCAGGCAATGGAAAAGGCAGGAGGGGCATTACCTGACGGTAAGGATAATTCCCTGCTTAAGAAATATTTCGAAAAGGCCTACCCCGATCTTGATTTCGAGCGGGTGTACTCCAGCGATCTGAAGAAGATGGTGAAGTGGTTCGATATTCTCAAGAAGAATAAGGTAGAGATCAAACTTTCTGAGCCAGCAGAGGAAGAAGAAGAAGTGGAAGAAGTAAAGGCAGAGGAAGAGAAGCCTGTCAAGAAAACGGCTAAGAAGAAAGAAGCGGTAGAGGCGGAAGCCGAGGAGAAACCTGTGAAGAAGAAGGCCGCTCCGAAAAAGGCAGAAGAGAAGAAAGAAGTAAAGGCGAAGGAAGAGACTCCGAAGAAAAAGGCGCCTGCAAAAAAGAAATAATCTTAATTTAGTTTTTAAGCTACAAGTCCTTCAACAGGGTTTGTAGCTTTTGTATTTAAACAATGTTAATATGGAATACAGTGCAGATATAAAGAAATCGCCGCGGCATTTGCTCCCTGCCGATTTAGAGATCAGGGATTGGCAGACGATCGAACCCTTCTTTAAGGACTTGGCCGAAAGGGAGATCGATTCTGCTGCTACGCTAGAGAAATGGCTGCGGGATGTCAGTGAACTTGAAGCGGTGATCAGCGAGGATGCCTGCTGGCGCCAGATCAGGATGACCTGCGATACGGAAAATAAAGAGCTGGAAAATGCCTTCAATTTTTTCATGATGGAAATACAGCCGAAGATCCAGCCGTATTCCGACCTGTTGAACCGGAAACTGGTAGAGTCGCCTTTTGCAGATGGTCTCGACAAGAAGACATTCTTCACTTACCTGCGCAATGTGCGGAAAAACATAGAGCTTTTCCGCGAAGCGAATATCCCCCTCCAGGCTGAACTTAATGTGGAGGCACAGAAATTCGGAATGATATCGGGGAAAATGACGGTAACCGTGAATGGACAGGAATATACATTGCAACAGGCGGCAAAATTCCTGGAAGATCCGGACAGGACGCTGAGGGAAGAGGTGTATCGCAAGATCAGTGAGAGGAGATTACAGGATAAGAATGAATTGAACGACCTGTATTCGACCCTGCTTCAAAAGCGCAACCAGGTTGCCTTGAATGCCGGGTTCCGCGATTTCAGGGATTTCAGGTTTGTTGAACTGGGGCGGTTCGATTATACGAAAGAGGAATGTTTTCAATTCCACGAGGCGGTAAAACTTCATGTGATGCCGCTGGTGAACCAGCTTTACGAATTGAAAAGGAAGAAGCTTGGGTTGGATGTGCTTCGTCCCTGGGACCTTGAGGCAGAGCCGCTGGGCACGGAGCCACTGCGTCCCTTCAAGAGTGGCGAGGAATTATTGGAGAAGACCATTCTTTGTTTCGATTCATTGCGGCCGTTCTTTGGCGATTGCCTGCGGCAGATGAGGAAGATGGGTCACCTGGACCTGGAGAGCCGGAAGGGTAAGGCGCCGGGTGGCTATAACTGTCCGCTTGCAGAGAGTGGCGCTCCCTTTATTTTTATGAATGCAGCCGGTCAACTGGACGATGTAACGACAATGGTACATGAAGGCGGGCACGCCATTCATTCGTTCCTTTCCCACGATCTTGCCCTCACAGGGTTCAAGGAATACCCCACGGAGATCGCGGAAGTGGCAAGCATGAGCATGGAGCTCTTCAGTATGGACCACTGGCAGGTGTATTTCGATAACGCGGAGGAATTGAACCGGGCGAAGGAACAACAACTCGAAAGGGTGATCACTATTTTCCCCTGGATAGCCACGATCGACAAATTCCAGCATTGGATCTACGAGAATCCCGATCATAGCCTGGACGAGCGTGCGCAAAACTGGCTAAAAATTGCAGACGAATTCACCTCCCCGGTCCTGGATGTGTCGGGCCTCGGGGATTACCGGCGATACTCCTGGCAGCGGCAGCTACATTTGTTCGAAGTGCCGTTTTACTACATAGAATACGGCATAGCGCAGCTGGGTGCCATCGGTCTGTGGCAGCAGTACAAGGCTAACCCGGGCAGTGCAATTAATAATTACATAACAGCGCTTAATCTGGGAGGTACCCGAACTTTGCCGGAGCTTTTCAGGGCGGCGGGTTTAGAATTTAATTTCTCTCCCGATCATATCCGGGGGTTGATGCAGTTTGTGAAGAAGGAATTGGACGGCCTGGAGAAAAAAGTATAAAAAATACCCCTAAAGTGGTATGAATCAAATTCGGAAATATCAATTCTGCATATTACTTTTGGATTCGAAATTATTGATCTCAATATAAAATAGCTACTAATCAGAGCCTTAACCTAAGTCCCCGTGTTTCTACACGGGGGCTTTTTTTATGCGATTACTGTGAGGAGAACAGATGAGACTTCTATAGCAGGATCATTAATTACAATTCTTGCAGGTGCCTTCCACTACTACTTCAATATGCGAAGTAGAATAACCTTTGGGAAGATCTATAGAGGGGGTAACAATATCGTCGAGGCAGAATGTATTCTGGCATCTTGAACAGACGAAGTGAACGTGATGATCATGATGATGGCCCTCTGCACAATCGTCCTTGCACAGCGCATACCGGATAGAATTATCTACCGTGGGGATAGTGTGAATGATTCCCTTTTCCACGAAGGTCTGGAGTGTGCGGTAGATGGTTACCCGGTCGAATTTTTCGCCGGCTTTCTTCTCGATATCGCCATGGGCGAGCGCTCCCTCCTGGTCGAGGAATAAGTTAAGGATCTTCTCCCTGCTGGCAGTAACACTTAACTGGCTACTCTTTAAAATTTCCTTTATACCCTTTTTCATAAAAAAATCTCTTTCTAATCGAGCATTCTCTTTGCATCACGGATGAGTTCATCGACCTCTTCGTCCTTCAGGCCATCGTAGATCTTCTTCACCTCGCCCTTTTTATTTACCAGGGCCCAGAACTGCGTATGCAGGAAGTCGTCGTCGATACTTTTAAGATTGTTCGCGGGATCGTCGATCGTATAGCTGATACGCGCCATGGTATAGAGCAGATCCTTCCGTCCGGTCAGGAACATCCATTTAGCCGTATTAACGCCCAGCGAATCCGAATATTTCTTCAGCTGCTGAATGGAGTCGCGTTCGGGATCGCAGGTATGCGAGAGTATGAGGAAGTCTTTTTCATCCTTCAACTTGTCATACACCTTTCTCATGTTCGTATTCATCATGGGGCAGATCCCCTTACAGTTGGTGAAGAAATATTCCACCACATACACCTTTCCTTCCACATCGCTGTCGGTGACCGATTTTCCATCCTGGTTCACGAAGGCGAAGGACTGGACTACCGAGATGGTATCGTTCCGGGCCAACCATTTCCTGACCACAAGGAAGAAGACAAGCACCAACACTGCGAAAAAACCTCCATAAATCTTCCATTTCTTAGACATGACCCATTCTTATTTGTGCAAAGTTACCGATGCAATGGCGAATTAATCTGTGAACAGCATTCTTGTGAAACATTTTGCAACATTGTTGCTTTTTCTTACCTTTGGGGTCTTTTATGAAAGGAAAGATCAATTGGGATGCGCTCGGAATTTCTGCATCGGTTGCGTGTGCCATTCATTGTGCCGTGCTCCCGTTATGCGTGACGACCCTGCCTCTCTTCGGCGTGAACATCATCCATAACATGGTCTTTGAGAGCACCATGGTGCTCCTGGCCTTCAGCGTCGGCGCCTGGTCGTTCTACCACGGGTTCGTGAAGCATCATCATAGCCTGACGCCCTTCTTCTTGTTTGCGGCCGGTATCCTGTTGCTGGTGCTCAAGTTGTTTTTTGTGCATTATGAAACCTGGCTGTTAATCCCCGCTGTGGCTTTCATCGTGTCCGCACACTTTCTCAATTATCGCTCCTGTCGCATTCACGATCATGCACACGAGGCCGACTGCTCCCACTGATTCCCCCGGTTTTACTTACCTTAACGATAATATAGTAAGCGTATGAAACCATTCCTTTTTGTCCTGCTACTGGCATCTTCCCTCGCGGGCACCGCTCAAAACAAGGATGAGCAGGCGATCCGAAAATTGCTGCAGGTTCAAACCGAAGCATGGAACAGGGGCAGCATCGATGCCTTTATGGAAGGGTATTGGAAGAGTGATTCCTTAATGTTCACCGGGAAGTCGGGGATCACATATGGCTGGACCAAAACGCTCGAAAATTATAAGAAGGGCTATCCCGATACTGCAGCCATGGGTAAGCTGAATTTCGATATCCAACTGGTGAAGTGGCTTTCTCCCCAATACTTCCAGGTGGTAGGTAAATGGCATCTGGCCCGTAGCATCGGCGACCTGGCCGGGTATTTCACCTTGTTACTTAGAAAAATGAATGGGGAGTGGGTGATTGTGTCAGATCATAGCAGCTGACCGGGACGGGGATTTGGGGGGATTTAGGGATTAATAGGATTAGAGTATAATTGTTCGGGGCGTCTTATCAATATTTATGGGATGTCACCGGCTATCGTTCACTAATCCTATTAATCCCTAAATCCCCCCAAATCCCCGTCCAGTCTATTTTTTCCACGTCCTATACAAATATCTCACCATCACAATAGACGTTCCTACCAAACAAACATAGAATATGATCACGGCGAACCAGGGTCTCGGCCCGGGATAGCCCAATTGAAAGTAAAGGCCGGCAGTAAGAGAGGCAATCATCCAGATCAATATCCACGAAATGGTATTGAGAATCTTCCGTAAAAATTTCGCTACCTCGGGATCCCATCCTTGTTCCATTGCTGAAATTTAATGACAAGTTACGCCGAACGCCACAGACGTCTTTCTCCTTCCATTACCTACGGAAGCAGGAGGCTTTTGAATTCGACGGAGTCTCCATGAAATACATTGAAGTCCACTTTTGAAACAATGCCATTGACATTGCCCTGGTCATTGTGCTGCCAGAACTCCCATTGCCTGCTGATGCGTGGCTGCTCTTGCTGATAATAGTGCGCCACCCAGAGTGGATAGTCGTCGAAACCGCTGCCGAGATTTTGATTGTAGAAATCGACATTGGTATAGATGACGGGGCGTACATGATAATAATTCTCGACGACGGTCAGCCATTCCCTCACTTCTTTCTGCAATTGTTGTTTAGATGTTCCGTACCGTTGCTCCACATCCAGTACGGGTGGCAGGTCCCCGCTTTCCAGGTCCACGCGCTTTATGAAATTCTCCGCCTGCATCTTCCCATCCTTACTCGCTATGAAGAAATGATAGGCGCCGCGGATGATATCATTTGACTTTGCCCTTCTCCAATTGCGTATGAACTGGGGATCGGTATTCCCGATGCCTTCCGTCGCCTTTATGAAGGCGAATCCAAGTTGGATCTCGTGCACCTTCATCTTCTTCACTTCTTCCCAGGCAATGATGTTCTGATATCTTGATACATCGATCCCGTGGATCGAATACTCGGTGGGAATGGTGATGCCGAATTCCGGATACTTCGTGAATTTGGCCTTTCTGTATGCGACCCATTGATAGGTTAGCCAACCCGCCAGGGCCAGCATGGCGATCAACGTAAGCCCGACAACCCATCTTAATACCTGCTTTTTTCCACGGGACGACATAGAGAGAAAAATATGCGCAATAATACAAGTAAAGTAGGGAATTGAAGAACTTTAGCGAATGCGGAGAAAAGGAGGATACAAAATAACTGGCAAAGAAAGAAATGTTGTGTCGCCCCGGAATACAAAGGAAGGAATGGCACAGGTATTCGCATTTGCGAACGGCGCCGTTATTTGTGGCGTACCTACCTGGCGCCTTTCATCCGGCGTGATCTATTGGACTGTTATACCCTTCGAATGAGGTTTTTGAATTTTTACTTTTGAATTTTTACTTTTTTGAAGGCTTCAGCATACATAATCTATCCATCAATTCCTGATATACTTCACAAAGAAATTACCGTTAAGGCTTTCTGCTGCGGCGAGCTCCTGTTCAATGGCCGGCGGCTTCGTGATATGAACAAGGCCTTCCATCCCCGCGTAGTCCCTTGCCGAACTGTAAGGATAGTCTGCCGCGGTATCAACGAAACGGTCTCTTACGGGGCTATTATGAATGTGAGAGAAATGTTCGATCAGGATATCGTGTTTCTTCATGTCGATATGAAGCGGGCTGCTGGATGTCTGCCAGATATGATATTTCTTCATCAGGCCGAGCATGTCTCCGAAATTAGCGAAGCGTTTCAGCATCCAGTTCCTTCGTACCTGCGGCTCCGTGGAGATGGCTTCCAGGATCTTTGTAGTCGTAAAGGATTTGAATTCCTTTTCAATCTCGGCGATCACATGCCCTTCACGTGCCTGGACTACAAGTTGGAGGTGATTGGTCATGAGGCACCAGGAATAAACGATGAGTCCTTTATGTTCGATGAAGTGATTCAGCGTATGTACAATGACTTGCTTATAAACCGGCCGAATGAAGACGTCGACCCAATCAACCGTGTTGAATGTGATGAAATAACAGGCTTGCCGTTCCGGGTTTTTCTCTTGTTGGGTCCACATAGCTCGCTGATTTTATGTATAGTTTGATAAGCGCTGGGAACAAACCTTGACCTCACTTAGCAAATGCTGTTCCGAACCGCGAAAATGTTGATAATAACCCATTTTTAAGGCTTTTCCTTGACCTCTTTTGCGGTATGACGCGTTGTTTTCCTGCGGCTTTTATCCAAGGCGGCAGGATGATATGATCGACCGGAATACGAAAGCTCCTTTTTCGTCGACAAATGTCTCCTGATGGACTTGCACAGGCTTAGTCTGCCGGCCGGGTTTCTCTGTCGTTCCTTTCCGCGGGTTTATCCAATATCAAAATTTTTCATCTTACTGCCGGGTAGTTTTAGGTCTGAAACCATAAAACTTATCGTTATGAAAAGACAATTAAAGAAATACATGGCAGTTTTAATCTTCATGCTGCTCGGCTCTTTGGCCTTCGGTCAGCAGGCTGTGCAAAAACAACCCGGTTGGGTATCGGCAAATGGATATTGGGTAGTGGAAGGAAACATACATTCACCGCTTCAGCACACGATCCGTTTTTACAACAACGAACATCTCCTCGTTGGCAGAAAGGATCTTTCGGGAACGCGGCTTAACATCAACAAGCGCCGGGTGAAGATGAAATTGAAGGAGATGCTCGAGACATCCCTGGTTGCCTGGGAGAGGGCAAAAAGAAACCGGGAGACTGAAGTGGTTAAAATGGCTCCATAGATTTTCTCTCAGTATTGTGTGTAGTCCCGTCAGGAGACGGGGCTTTTTCATTTAAGATCGTTCGTCGCCGAAAAGGCGGTTTTCGGCGATAATCGGGTTGCCTTTACGGGCCAGTATTGGTAAGCGTTGTATTTTTATGGGTGAATTGAACCACAAAGACACAAAGGAAAACAATTAGCCAATTTGGTAATTTGACAATACGGCGTGCTCCGATGAGTATTGACTAATGTAATAAGGATCATTGGCACATTGCCAAATTATCAAATTGGCTAATTGTTTTCCTTTGTGGTTCAATTCCGCTATCCTTTTCTTCTGATATGGAACAGTCACCATTTATATTTTCAAATGCTCCCAAGTACAGGATCGCGCGCCACTTGGCATTCTGGGCTGTGTGGTGGATCTTCCAGGGTTTCCTTTATTCATTCGTAGGCCTCAATAATACCGACAGGTATCCTATCCGGCTGCTCGAGGCCATGTTGGAGGCATTTATATTTCTCATTCCCCATATGTTCCTGTCTTATTCGCTGATGTATTTGGTGATCCCACGATTTTTGATCAAACAAAAATACTGGCAGGCCTTGGCGGGAGTGGTCGTTGCATGCCTCCTCACGACCTTGATCTCATCGACCCTCGCCATCACGGTCATTGCATCTCTCAGGAAGACCGTCGCGGGCAACAGGTATGAAGGAACTATAGATGGAATAAGGTTCGGCTTTCATTATTCTCTCATGGCCGGGTTGCGTGGCGCCATTACCATTGGCGGTATGGCTGCGGCTATCAAGTTGATGAAGTACTGGTATCTGAAGGAGCAGCGCAACCTGCAACTACAAAAGGAGAATTATGAAGGGAAGTTGCAACTGCTGAAGGCGCAGATCCACCCGCATTTTTTATTCAATACCCTCAATAATATTTATTCGCATACACAGGATACTTCACCGGTTGCTTCCAGGCTGGTGTCCGGTCTTTCCGACCTGCTCCGGTTCATCTTATACGAATGCAATCAGCCTTTGGTTCCGCTATCAAAGGAGTTGAAGATGATAGAAGATTATACCAGCCTGGAAAGGATACGCTACGGAAGTGAACTGGAACTTCATACTGACCTGCCCGCGAAGACCAGGGATCTCTATATCGCGCCCCTGCTATTG
The DNA here is from genome assembly GCA_035488975.1 of Chitinophagaceae bacterium. GTDB lineage: Bacteria > Bacteroidota > Bacteroidia > Chitinophagales > Chitinophagaceae > DATHKS01. Next base: position 14,545 of record DATHKS010000314.1, read on the forward strand.
CTTCCGCTGATCGAGAATTGTTTCAAACATGGCACCAGTAAGGTGCTCGACCAGCCCTGGATAAGCCTTCACATCGACATCCGGGATAAGCAGATGCAGATGAAATTGCTGAACGGGAAACCGAATGAAGGGAAAAGCGGAGAGCCTGGCAATGGGATTGGGATCAATAATGTCCGCAAACGGCTGGAGTTGATCTATCCGGGCACCCATGAACTTACAATAACCAATACGGAGGAGGTCTTCATCGTGAGTCTTAAGATCGAACTTGAAAGGAAAACGGAACCTTTAAAAATGCCGGCGATATTGGAGGAAGTCAGTCATGCCTGAGATGAATATCATACGTTGCCTGGTTGTCGATGATGAGCCACCCGCGAGGGGTATTATTTGCCGGTATATCGAACAGGTACCGACCTTGCAACTCGCCGGAGAATGCAAGAATGCCATCGAGGCCTTTGCCGTTCTGCAACGACAACCGGTGGATTTGGTTTTCCTCGACATACGCATGCCGCAATTGAATGGGAACGAATTTTTGAAGGCATTGAAGAACCCGCCCAAGATAATTTTCACAACTGCCTTTCCCGAATATGCCCTGGAAGGATATGAACTGGATGTGGTAGACTACCTGGTGAAACCGATCCCATTCGACCGCTTCTTAAAGGCGGTAAACAAGGCATATCAACTAGCTTCAACAAAAATGGAGACCGGTACCGCAGCAGAGGATAAACGATCCGACTCATTTGTCTACTTCAGGGCGGATCGAAAAATGGTGAAGGTTGTGCTGCATGATATCCTTTACATTGAAAGCATGAAGGACTATATCAAGATATTCACTACGTCTGGAGTGATAATAACGAAACAGTCTATCAGTTCCGTGGAAGCCATGCTGCCAGAGAAGGAATTTATCCGCACACACCGCTCATTCATCGTATCCGTTGGAAAGATAAAGACATTTACATCCGAACTACTCGAGATCGACAAGGCTGAAATACCGATAGGAAAATTGTATAGAAATGGGGTGATAAAAGTGCTTGGGTAGGAATTGGGAATTGGACTGTGACGAGTGGCAGGGAATTGGGAA
>DATHKS010000315.1:0-2088 GCA_035488975.1 Chitinophagaceae bacterium
GCATTGGTGAATGCCCAGGTAATAGGGAGTGTCTGCGCCACTGTAGGCGAATAGGTTCCGGTGCCATCTGCAAGGAATGTTATCTTATCATTGTCGTAGTTATTCGTATTCATACTGCCACCCCTGCTGTAGTATATGCGGGTATTGTTCTCTACCTGGAGGATCTCTTCCATTTTCCAGGTGTGCTGGGTAAGAAGGACTTCCTTGGTCTTGGATGTGTCGCCATTATCATCATCATCGTCTTTGGTGCAGGACTGAATAGCGATAAGGGCAAGGCAGAAGGTGGAAAGGATCAGTAATTTTTTCATGTGGCTAATTTCGTACAATATATAATAAATAAAGCTAAGTCCTTATTCGGCCAGCCCTGAGACAGCGATACAGCCAATTAATAAGAAAAGGTTAACAACCGCCCCAGCTACTCATTCCGGGCTCGCCGAAAGCCCATATGGAGGCGGCATTCGATGGAGGATGGCGCCAGCTTACCGGCTCCTCACACCTTGAAAGAGACTCAGGCAGTAACTAAAGCTCATGAGGAGTTTGGATAGCACGCCCTTTCGAAGTACCTGTAAGGAGAACCTGCACTGAAACCGCAGCATCTTCACGAAGATCGAAGGCAATTCACCCTGGTAATGTTTCCGGATATCCTCCAAGCTACGAACACCCAGGTTTCTCAGCATTCGCCAGTAATAATCATACACAAAGGGATTGCGGAGTATCCCCGCGCCGAATTTTTCCAATAACAGGCAATTCTCGGGAATCTGAACCTCGGCAACCAGGAAAGTATAACGCGTCACCTGTTCATCGTGAAAACCAATGTTCAAAAGAATCTTATCGATATACCTGTAATGCTTCATCGTGCGGATGAACCGGATGTAGTATTCGAAATCGACCACGAATTTGAACCGCGTATCATACAGGATATTCGCATCGCGCCTCACGAGCGTGCAACTCGGGTTGCCGACATAGACCCGCTTGAAAAGATGAAGCAGGCTCATTTTCAAAAACACCCTGTCGAAGAAATTACAGCGAACGATATATTTCCTGCCCGTATCCTGCACCACATTCTGAAATGCCGCAAAGAAGAACGAGGCGTCGGAATGAGCAATAGTTGCATCATAAAAGACCTGCAGGGCGTCGGCGCCATTCAGCCAGTCGTCGTGATGCATGATCTTTATCCATTTGCCCCTCGCGTGCGAAATGGCCGCATTCCAATTGGCAGGTGTGCCGAGAGAAGGCGTATTCTTCACATAAATGATCTTTTCGCCAAATGCATAGTCAGGGAGTAACCGGGCAATCGAATCATCCGGGCTATCATCAGAGACAATGATCTCATAATTGGAAAAAGTTTGCTGCGCAATGGAGTCCAGAAGGCGTCTCACGAAAGTTACGTTGCGGTAAGCTGGAATGCAGATTGATATTTCAGGTTGCACTGTCATCCGGATCTATTCATATTTATTTTGCGCGATCTCTTTTTTTTCTATCCCGGGTAAAAGCCCTGTAGCCCGCAATCACCTTGCCCAGGGTGCTAAACCGGTGTTTGCCGTACAAGAGATTGTTCTTAACCCGGTTAATCAAATCCGCACGGAACCCTGTGATCTCCGAAGGAAATTCGCGCTTGTACATGTCGCGAACATAAAAATAATTCCTTACCATATAGAACATCCGGAACGGGGAATGGACAACCCGTGATGATAAGGCAAGATCCTTTAATGAGCGTCTTTGAAGCGTGGTACCAAGCTGGTGATCCAGGACAATATTCCCGAATTGAATACATTGATACTTCAGCCGCCTTATTCTCAGGCAAAATTCCGTATCCACAAGATCAATGAACATCCACTCATCGAATTTTCCGACCTTCTCAAACAACGAAAGATTGACCATGCTTCCTGAAGTGATCAGGATGCTGTCCTTTTTTGAAGAGCAGGCTCTCTCAGCTGTAGCGGGAGTAGTAAAACTAACCCCAAACATCGCCACTTCATCGATTTGCGGGTAGTCAAGCATGCAGCCGATATAGTTCTGCAATATTCCCGGGCCGAAGAAGGAGTCCTGGTCCATGGTGAGCAGCCAACCGTATCCCTCATCACTGGC
>DATHKS010000316.1:0-2530 GCA_035488975.1 Chitinophagaceae bacterium
CGCCGCCATCCAGGGCTTTCTTAGCCCAGCTCTGTGCTGCGGCGGCATCTACTTTCTGCATGCGCATGGCAAGACGAAGCATGAGGGAATTGGCGAATTTCTTCCATTTGGCTACATCGCCGCCATAAACGAAATCGGCGATGCCGGGATTAGTCCCGCTGGGGCTTAAGGCAGCGCCGGCAACGGAAAGCTCATTAAGCATATCGGCATAGATGTCTTTCTGTGCATCATACTTCGGTGAAAAGTTACTGGTGAGAAATCCCTGCCCGGCTTCCGAATAAGGAACATCGCCATAAAGATCTGTGATGAGACTCATCTGCATCACTTTCAATATACGGGCGATGGACAGGATGTTGACATTAACGGGATCGACTTTTGCCTGCTCGATGATATCCACAAGTCCTTTTATGGAACTTGGATATTGTGTAAGGAAATATGCCTCGCTCAGATCCGCCTGGTAGATGTATTTGTCCCCGGCATAGAACGTGGAGAGAGAGGATAACATCTGCGTAGTTGGGAGCGCATAGATAAGATTGGCCCGCCATGTTGCATAGCCCGGATCACCTGCTGAACCGCCAAGATAGAGTTCAGCCTGGGACAACAAATAATTCAGGGGCACCGTGGGAGAATTGTTGGGATCGACATTGACCTTATCGAATCCCTTCTCACAGGAGAGCAACGTTCCGGAGAGAAATGCTAAGAGAAATATTTTACGAATCATAATTTTCATTTTAAATGGTAATACGATCATTAAAATTTCATGTTTAGGTTCAATCCAATGGTCCTTGTTACTGGCAGGCCTGCAAATTCCTGGCCCTGGGCCGCATTAGATGAATAATAAGATTCAGGATCGATTATCGGAGTATGCTTCATTATTGTCCACAGGTTTCTTCCGACCAGGGAGACCGTCACGGATTTGAAAGGAGCTCTTCCAAAGACGCTGGTAGGAATGGTATAGTCAAGTGAGAATGAGCGGAGCTTAATGAAGTCAGAGCTGTAAACAAATGGCTCGGCAAAGTTGTAAAGATTGGAATAGTAGGTCTGAGCATCCACCACAACAGTATTGGGAGCTCCTGCTTCCGTAACGCCTTGTCCAACCACTCCTGTTTCTCTTCCAGCCAAAGTTGTCTTAGCTAATCCATAGCGGGTAGCGAGGGCATTTGTTCCTGAATAGATCTTACCTCCAAACTTCGCATCCACCAAGATGGATACGCCGAATTGTCCGAATTTGAAATTATTAGTCAACCCCATAGCCCATGGAGCCACCCCTGTTCCAAAGGAAACGAGTCCCTCTGTCTCGGGCAAGCCCTGAGCATTGAAGACGACCTGACCTTTTGCATCTCTCTTGAAGCCATTGCCGAGGATCTGTGCAAATGGTTTGTTGAGGACCTGGTAGATACCGCTCACCCTTGGACGAGGTTCTTCTACGAACAGCTTGTCCAGTTCCTGGTAGATGCGTACCACATTATTCTTATTGTATCCGGCATTGAACGAAGGTTCCCAGCTAAATGAACGACCCTCTGCGATCTTGTAGCTGATCATCAACTCGACACCCTTGTTAGTCACCTTACCGATGTTAAACAGTGCACTTCCGTAACCTGAAGTAGGTGAAATGGAAGCGCCAACAATGTCGTTAGTCGTTACGCGATTATATACGGCGATATCCAGTCCCATCTTGCTGCCAAACATGCGTGTTTCCAGGCCCAGCTCGGAAGCCGTCACGATATAAGGTTGAAGCAGTTTGTTAGGAACCTGTGTTTGATTGATCTGAGCCAACGGCGCCGTTTGAGTTGCTCCTGTCAGCGCATAGGTCAGGCCGAGTTGATAAGGGCCGGTGTCGCCACCTGTTTGCGCCCAGGATCCTCTCAACTTGAAGTAGTTTATGAACGCAGGCATGCTTAGTGCTTCGGATAAGATCAAGCTGGCACCAGCGGAAGGATAGAAAATAGTGTTTCTATCAGGAGAAAGAGTGGAAAACCAATCGTTTCTTCCGGTTGCGTTGAGGTAAAGGAAATTGCGATAGGACAAATCGATTGTTCCATAGACCGAATTCGTCCTGCTCTCGGTGTATGAATAGCTGGTCGACCTGTTTGGCGTGCTTACATTGGAGATGGAGTAAAAGAACGGTATGTTAAATGGACCACCGGAATAGCCATCATTGTTACCAACCACCTTTCTTCTATTTCCGCCGATCAATGCATTCAACCCGATATCGGAAGTCAATTTCTTATCGATCCCGATCATGGCATCCAGGTTGGTCTCCCTGAATTCCACCAGGGCCGTATTGTATCCACCACCCAGTTGATATCCTGTTCCTGTTGGTGTAATATCTGTCTCGCGGCGGTTGTACCTGTCGAAGCCGGCGCGTCCTTTTATATAAAGCCAATCGGTGATATTGAAGCGGGGTTCAACCACTCCAAGGAACCGATCCTTTGTGTCTTGTTCGTGATAGTCTTCTACCGCGAAATACGGGTTCTGTACATACTGGTTGTTAGACCATACCCTTTCTGAGCCATCTGCGTTGTACTTG
>DATHKS010000317.1:0-4594 GCA_035488975.1 Chitinophagaceae bacterium
GTGCTTAGAGTCCATGCCGGATGTCAGCTCAAACTCCGCGACATTCTTAACATAGGCCGCCTTTGCATTACTCAACCCAATTCCGCGCAACGTTTCATGCGGAGTGTCCAGGATCTGCTGCGGCGTGGGCTCCTTACCGCCGAAGAGCGCAATGAAGCGTTTATAAATTACATCCGCGACCTTTGTGGACAGCTGCTGACTCATGATCGATGCGCAGAGGTAGATATATATCTTCTTTCGTTTCTTTAGTAGATAGGGTTTGCCTGCTTCAACAATCTTCTTTAGCTTCTTATCCTTTACCAGGTGAGGAATGTAATGCATGTATGAAATTTGGAGGATTGAAGTTAAGGCCTGCCAGGGTAATATTTCCGACAGATTTCACAGATTCTTTTAAAGGATCGGCTGATTTCGCTTATTGGACGATGCCTTATTTTCCCGACACACTTCCAAAAATCGCAGAGATTCTTCCGCAGAAGTGCAACTAAATTCTGATTAATTTTATCGCATGCAACGGGAAATAATTCTTACCAGGGATGGCTCGCATAGCATCACCATTCCATCCATGCAGGTCACGTATCACTCACTCCACGGGGCCATACAGGAGTCGATGCATGTCTTCATCAGGGCGGGCTTGGATTACGTGCTGTCGCTTACACCCAAGGTTTCCGGCCAACCCCTCAATATCCTGGAGATCGGGATGGGCACAGGACTCAACGCGCTATTGACAATGGCGGAGACATCTGCAATACCGAAGGCCATTCGCTATACAGGTATCGAACCCCACCCGCTCAGCATTGAGGAAGCTGGCAAATTGAATTACTGCAGTCAGCCGGGTCTATCCGGTCATCAATCGTGGTTCGATCAGTTGCACCTTGCACCATGGGAAGATGAAATACACCTGCCCGGGCAGTTTGCGCTCGTTAAGACCAGGGCGCCCCTGCAAATGGATTCCGTCTTCTTACACCAACCCTTCGACCTGGTATATTTCGATGCATTTGCCCCATCGGCACAGCCGGAACTATGGACGGAAGATTTCTTCAGGTGTCTCGCCACGGTGCTTGCCCCGGGCGCCGTGCTGGTCACCTATTGCAGCAAGAGCGTGGTGAGGCGGGCGATGGAGGCGGCCGGCTTCCTGGTAAAAAAAATACCCGGCCCGTATGGAAAACGCGAAATGCTACGAGCCAGGAGGTAAGTCAAAATTCAAAAGTAAAAATTCAAAAAACGTCTCTGAAGAAGGAAATGTATAATTGCTTCGGGTCCGGTTTTGAATTTTGAATTTTGAATTTTGACTTTCAACTAGCCTGCTCTATATTTTGTATATTCAGGCACTCATTAACAATAAACGATCGCTTATGTCATCCCGTAAAAAATTCCTGCGGCAATCGGCAGCTATTCTTGCCGGCGGCAGCCTTGTTTCGGCAATGGATAATAAAGCATTTGCCATCTTCAAGAATAAGATAGCCGCATCGGATCAAATGAATGTCGCCCTCATCGGCACCAAGGGAATGGGTTGGAGCAATCTCACCGCGGCATTGAAGGTGCCGGGAATCAATCTCGTTCAACTCTGCGATATAGATAAAAATGTAATGGATCAACGCCTCCTCGATCTTAAGGGAATGAACGTAGATGCCTCGAAGATCAAGACCACGGGCGACTACCGCAATGTGATCGACAATAAGGACATCGATATCGTCATCGTAGGAACACCGGACCACTGGCATGCACTGCAGATGATTCATGCCTGCGAAGCGGGGAAACATGTCTATGTGGAAAAGCCCGTCGGTAATTCCATTGGAGAATGCAAGGCCATGGTGGCCGCCCAGAAGAGATATAACCGCTTTGTGCAGGCCGGGCAATGGCAACGAAGCCAGCAACATTTCCGCGACGCGGTGGACTATGTTCACAGCGGTAAGCTGGGCATGATCCGCACCGTCAAGGTATGGTGCTACCAGGGATGGATGCGCCCTCAACCCGTGGTTCCCGATACAGCTCCGCCAGCGGGTGTCGACTACAAGACATGGCTCGGACCGGCTCCAACGCGGCCGTTTAATGCGAGCCGTTTCCATTTTAACTTCCGTTGGTTCTGGGACTATGCCGGTGGATTGATGACGGATTGGGGTGTGCACTTACTTGACTATGCTCTTCTCGGCATGAAGGCTGACACGCCGAAGACCATCGCCGCGCTTGGCGGACGGTTTGCTTACCCCGAGTTGTACGAAGAAACGCCCGATACGCTGACCACGCTCTACGAATTCGATGGCTTCAACCTGGTATGGGATTCCGCCATGGGTATCGACAATGGATCATATGGAAGAAATCATGGCATCGCCTTCATCGGCAACAACGCTACCCTCGTACTCGACCGTGGCGGATGGGAAGTGATAGAAGAAAAACAAAGCAAGAGCAAGGTTAGCGTGCCGCTTCAGTTGAGCAGTGACAATGGTGTGGAGAAGCACTGGGTGAATTTCGTAGAGGCGATCCGAACAAACAAGAAGGAGAGCCTGCATTGCGATATCGAGGCCGCCGCTCATGTAGCCAATGTGGCGCAGATGGGCAATATCGCCTTCCGCAGCGGCCAGAAGCTCGTGTGGGATAAAACAGCCGGGAAGTTTGCCGATGAAAAGATAAACAAGCAATACCTGGTAAAGGAATATCACAACGGGTATACCTTGCCGAAGGTCTAGCTGCGAGGCAAATTGCCATCGGGACAACACAAGGCTAAATTTTAGGAAATGCAACTCCCGGGATGTATTTTGTCTTTCTCCCGGAAAAGGCCGATGCTTTAAAAACCCGGAGCGGCAAAATAATATCGATGAGCATGCAACGGCCCTCCATAAAAATGACTTCGCCCTTCTGTTTGCTATTTCTCTTCGTGAGTCAATTGATCCAGCCGCCCGCAAGCGCGCAGCCGTCCAATCAGCCTGCTGCCAATGTCAGGCTCAGTTTTACCAACTCAATAAACAATCGCCCACTGGTATTGGACTCAACCACGTACTTGAATCACTGGAACGAAACATTTACCGTTAGTCGCCTCATGTATTATATCAGCAATGTCTGCCTGCTGACAACGGACAAAAAAACTGTCAGGGAAAAAGATAGCTATCACCTGGTCAACGAAGAAGATAGCGCTTCGCGGAGTTTTAGTATGATGATGCCCCCGGATCAATACACGTCCGTTTCATTTTTGATTGGTGTAGATAGCCTGAAAAATGTCAGCGGCGCACAAGCGGGAGCCCTCGATCCTTTGAATGGTATGTTCTGGACCTGGAACACGGGCTATATCATGTTTAAGATGGAAGGCAATTCCCCGCAGTCTTCGCTTACCAAACACAAGATCGAATACCATATCGGTGGCTTTGCTGGCGTTAACAGCGCACTGAGAATCGTTCAACTGAAATTCGATGGCCCTGGCATTACAATCACAAAGGACAAGATCGCGGAGATAATAATACAAGCCGATCTTGACGACGTATGGAATGCAGCACATCCTGTCAGGATCGCTGAGACACCGGTCTGCATGACCCCCGGTGCACTTGCAGCAGCCGTCGCCGATAATTATGTAAAGGCCTTCAAAATAATGAGCGTCGTCTATCGATGAAATTTACATTATAAGCTTTGAAGATAAAGATCACCATATTGCTATTGGCGTTATTCGTATCACTTACGAGTGCCTTTATCTCCAGGCTCGCGCCGCATAAACTCACCTATCTCAAGCTGGTGGTTCCAAAGGGTTGGCCCAAACCATCGGCGGATGTCTTTGCCTCAAATCCTCTCACCGAAGAAGGATTTCAATTGGGCAGAAAATTGTTTTATGATGGAAGATTAAGTCGCGATGGCAAGTTCCCCTGCGCCAGCTGTCATCAGCAGTTTGCTGCGTTTTCTACTTTTGCGCACGATTACAGTCATGGCTTCAATAACAGTTTTACTACGCGGAACGCCCCCGGGTTGTTCAACCTGGCCTGGATGAAGGAAATGCATTGGGATGGTGGCATCAATCACCTGGAAGTGCAGCCGCTGTCTCCGCTCACCGCAAACAATGAGATGGCTGCATCCCTGCCCACAATTTTGAAAATGTTGAATGGGGATTCCGCTTATGTTCGTCTTTTCAAGGCGGCATTTAAGGATGGTATCATCAGCAGCCAGCATATGTTGAAGGCGCTTGCACAATTTACCGGAAGCATTCAATCCTATAATAGTAAATACGACAAGGTAAAGCGTGGAGAAGACACCTTCACTATGAAAGAAAATGCCGGTTACAGGTTCTTTCTCGCCAATTGCAATAGCTGTCATAAGGAACCATTGTTTACGGACAATTCATTCCGGAATAACGGCCTCATGATCGATCCGGAATCGAAGGACCAGGGACGTATGGGCATTACTGGCAACCCGGCAGACCTCAATAAATTCAAGGTCCCGAGCCTGAGAAATTGTACCGTCACCCTTCCTTATATGCACGATGGCCGGATATTTTCCATTACCAGGGCGATCGAACACTATCGCACGGGCATCGATATTAGCCAGTCTACGCTGGATACACTGCTAAGAAAAAGGATCGCGATGTCTAACGAAGAAAAGGCGAACCTCTATTCATTTC
>DATHKS010000318.1:0-6584 GCA_035488975.1 Chitinophagaceae bacterium
ATTGGAGGTATCGATCTGGTCGAGGGAAGAGTAGTGTGTCGCCGCTCTCGTCCCGTTGGCGTATCGCCACCCGGTATAGTCCGTCTTGTCCTCGGAAGATGTACAGGACGCCATAAAAATTACAGATGCAAGAAGAAGAAACTGGCAGCTCTTGGTTGTCATATTTATACAATTTTACCCCTGGCAAGAAGGGAACTGGTTCTCGTTATTAATCCGGGATGTTGCTGGATCACACATCTCATCGCATGGTTACCGGTCATTGCTTACCGTCTTCTACCGGCGGCTCACTGACCACGATGAATAAATTTGCGCAGCGTACAAAAAGGCAGAATTCGTCAACCTAGTCGTTTTCCCTCATAAATCGTTCTAGCCCTTAAAATTAGCCAGAAAGGATAACCTGAAATATCATGATATTGTCCTGTTATTTTAGTTTATTACCCGTCATTTTCAATGGGCTACCGTGTAATCACGGTCTGTGTCTTCCGCTTCGATGAGCCAGCAGATCATTTGCTTTTCCCATCCAACTTTATCCAGGATTTGAGGACAGGCCTTCCTGCTATCAGGGAGTAGCCAAGATCGGCGAGGTAATTGAGCCGGATGGGCTGCAATGGTTGCCCCGGAACGGCATAGGCGAGCGAGACTATACCAGTAGCCTGGCCTCTGTCGGGCATCTCCTCGAGTCTTATCTTACCGCGGTCGAGTATGGAGCCGTATCGCCTGTCGTCTGGCAGGTCGCTGAGGTAGACGGCAGTTCCATCTTCCCGGATGAGACGCGCATTTGCCCAATCGGCATAGTCGTTCGCGAAGCCATTGACCGCGTCGTCCACGACGAGGCGAAGCACCTGCGCGCCCGTAATGCCGACGCGGATGGAACGGCTATCGTCCTTGCCGGTGGCTGCGGAGACATTGAACCCGTAGATGGACTTTACGTCCGCGGCGCCACCGGCAGAAGTATTGGCAGTGACGAGTGTCCCTGCTTTTACCAATCCATCCACGCAGACCTTGAAGCGGACGGCGCCCTCATCACCGGCCTGCTCATCAACACCTATGTCCGCCCTGAATTCTTTGAACTGCCCGCCCAGTGAGTATTCTATTTCGCTGATTGAATGCGTGCCCAATCCTTTTGCATAGGTGTTTAATCCGATCTTCAATGGCGTGCCTTTCACCGATCTGTCAAACTGCAGCGTGTCGTAGGTCTGGTAGGAATAACTCAAAGCAGGACGAGCGCGGGCTGCTTTCCAGAGATGCATGTTCAACTGCTGGTTGCAGACCAATTGTCTCGGTCCCTTCCACAGGCTGACCAGTGACAGGTCCGTCTTCTCATCATCGCCGATATAGCGATTCCGCTGTTCGGTACGCAAGGGCATGTCGAGTATCAATTCGATATAATCGCCTGCCTGCCATTTTCTCGCGATCGACAAATAACCCGTTGCGGCAGCACCGGTCCATTCCTTTCCATTCACGCGCGCGGAGACTACACGACTCCAGGCGGGGATGCGGACCTTTACGGAGAAACTCATTGCCGCTGCCGGTGTTACGGAAATTTTCATTTTACCATTGGCGGGATAGTCTGTTTGGATGCCCGCTTCCACACCGGTGCCTCGGATGGAGAGATGGGTGGTGGAGGGGTAAAAGAGATTGATGAAGACATCCTTTCCATCCGTCATGGCGATGTATTGTGTCAGCTCGGACAGGGTGCGCGTGCCGTGCATAGAGCAACAGAATGGCCAGGGTGCGCCTTCACGAACGAAGTCCACGCTACGATCGCCGCAGAAGCCGCCGCCTTCGTCCTGGTCGTACAGCAGGTGATTGAGGGCGACACGTTCTACCATGTCCATGTATGATGGATCAAGGGTGAGTCGCCAGCAATCGAGGTTGAGGCCGAGCCAGTCGTCTACGCTGCATCCTTCGTCATACCAATAATCGAGGTTCTGCGTCTTGCGATCGCCGAGATGTTCGACGATGCCACCGCCGGGCCACATGACGCTGCTGCGGAAGATCGCGTATTCGCGGAATACTTTATTTAGCAATGCTGAATCTCTTGTCTCTTCCGCGATCTGCGCGATGCCACGGATGGAGAGCAGGTAAGAATGCGTGTGCTGGCTGCTCATGAGAACGGGTGGTATGGTCCGGGCTATTTGTGTCGCGTTATCCAGGTACTTCCGATCATGCGTCGCATCATACAATGCGTACATGGATTCGGTGGCCACCCACCAAAAGGAACCAGGCGCTGATGGTTGATCCTTGTCGAAATAATGTTGTACGTAATAGTCGCCGAGTTTCCTGGCGGCCGCGAGATATCGCGGATCTTTTTTATACCGATAAGCCCACAACAGGCCCATCATGCCCCTTGCGTTGCCGAACCAGAAGCCGGCAGTCTTTTCGAAATCGAACTTCGCCTTTCCGATATGGAAGGCGCCGTCGGGAGATTGCCGCGACAGGAGACCGCTGCCTATTTCATCGTACCGGGAAGAGCAGTTGCCCGTCGAGAGAGCAACGCGACTATACGCCTCGAGAGTGCGGCCCGACCAGTCGGCACCCCACATGCCGTCGTTGAAGCCGTCCCAGATCTCTTTCGGTGATGCCTTATCGAGATAGCGGATGGCGCGTTGCATACGGCTAAGCAGATCGCCTTGTACACGTACGTCTTGCGCAGGAGTTATCTGTATGCCTGTTTTGTTGTCGGAGAAATTCGTGCCGCGGCGATCAGCTTGCTCGCGCACATCATGCTTATTATTTGTATCGTTATTGAACGTTGTGGGTCGCATGCTGCAAAGCAGCAATACTCCACAGAGCAGGCACCATTGTGTTTTTATCATAAGGGCAAAGTTTCCTGTAGATCACAAGAATGAATTCTGCGGGAATATGGTGTGTGTCCGCACACACCAACTGGTATTGAAGTCTCTATTTACTTTTTGCCTTGACGCAAAAAGTAACAAAAAAGTCAAGGCTTCAGAAAAATAGCTAAAAATTACTTCGTAAGCCTGTCGCCAGGGAACTCGCTTCCTACTTACGTTTTTTAAGGAAGATACCACGGGCTCAAACAGCCCTGGCTTCTCCCGATAGCGATCGGGAACGACACTCCGTAATTTTTTAATCCCGCATCGAGTGCGGGACAAGCTCCTATTTTTCTGAGGCCAGCCCTCCGCTACCTGCGTATTGACAACGTCTTTAACTGCAAATATTTACTACAAGATCCCAAGACCTAATGAACAACCCGCACTGACCAGTCACACTGCCGCCATTCACGATTGACGTTTCACGATTCACGATTATGTCATCTATCATACGTCACGATCCCCACCTTTGCCCCCGCTGCGCTTTCCACTGCTTTTGTTGCGAGGTTTAGTTTATTACCTGACATGCGGATGTCGCTCGTCTTTGCTCCCTCCACGCGAAGGAAGGTGCCGATATTATTGAGCGGCCTTGAGCCATTGATGAAAACGTTGCGGCTGTTCTGCAAGCGGATCAGCGATTCTGCCTTCTTGCTTCCCTCGGCCTTGAAGCCTGTCAGTTCCAGATCATCTACGTCATCGCATACGATGGCGGGACGCAGGTCTTCGTTCTCGAGATGGAATTGAACGTTGTTGAGGACCACGCCGCTGACGTGATGCATATAGAGACCATAGGCAGGCAGTTCGCCAAACATGTACATCTCTGGATAATCGCGTTCGAGATCGGGGACATTACGTATGGCGGCCATCGCGGCGGTTCCGCCGCCGTGATAGGTGATGTCGATATTGCTGAAGGTAATTCCCTGCGGACGCGTCTTCGAAGTACCGGTGATGGAAATGCCGACATTCAGCTTGGTGATATTGGTCCAACCGGGAGGGGACACGGCAAACTCGGGCCTGTCGGCAATCAGCAGTGGTACAGTGGCGCGGATATTATCGAACAAAATGTTCTGCATCCTTCCCCGCTGCCAGTTGCTATCGTTGAACGAAACCCACTGCTCGTTGTAGGGGCCTGCGGACCAACCGGACAGGCGGATAGAGATCGGCCCTTTTACATTCTCCATAACAATATTGGAGAAGGTCATGTTGCGGGTGATGGCGCCCATGGATTCCTGCAGCTTGATGCCATTGAGGCCGGTATTACGGATGATGCAATTCGTGACGGTGATGTTCTCGATATCGGACAAGGCATCGGGGCCAACGCGTATGGCGGCACATCGCGAACTGAGAATACAATTGGTGACGACGATATTGGAACAGGGATTCGTACGGGTACTCGCCTTGAAGGCAATACAGTCGTCGATCGTATGGATATTGGAATTGGAGATGAATATGTCCTTTGAGCCGTCGATGTCGAAGCCATCGTTGTTTGAATTGCGCAGGTTCTCCAGCTTAATGCCATCGATGCGTACGCGTTCGCATTGAAGAATAAAGACGCCGAACATCTTGGAATTGGTAATGAACACATCCTGTATCCTCACGTCCTTGCAACCGTGCAGGACAATCAGGTCCGGGCGGTTGATATCGGAGTCTACCTTGATGAGATCGCCCTGGCCGTCTATCTTTCCGGCACCTGTGATAGCGATGTTATGGCAATCCTCTGCATAGATGAGGGAGCGGATGATATTCTTGAAATTAAATTTCAGGTCACGACTATACTTGCTCACGTCCATGGAACCGAGAATGGAAGCGCTGGCGGTAATATGTAATTCTACATTGCTTTTGAACTGGATGCCGGAGGTAAGGAACGAGCCCTTATCCAGCAACACCACGCCCCCCTTGCTTGCCGCACAGGCGTCGATGGCCTTTTGGATCGCGGCAGCATCATCAGTCTTGCCATCGCCGGCAGCGCCAAATTCCCGAACATCGAATATCGTTTTGGGGATCGTGTAACCGTTGGCCCCGGCCTGGGCGAAGAGGTTTGGGGCCATTAGTATGAATAAGACAAATGCGGCCAGGTTCATAGGAAATATATTCCTGCTCATAAGCAATCGAATTTAAGTAGGTTATTGTTCATCGGGCAGCCGGGCCACCCTTCTCATTTCAAAATTAACCAACCTTGTTCCGTACAATTTTAACCTCATTACCTTCTTTTATGCATTTATTACCCCTGCTCCGCAGTGATTAACCAATTAGCAATAAAGCAAACCACAAGGGGCACAAGGAGAATACAACACAAGGATCACAAGGTCTTTAAGTAATGCGACTTCGACTAACACGCCCAATTAGCACATTATCAAATTGTCAAATTGCCAAATTGTTCTTTGTGCCTTCGTGACTTAGTGATTCCAGTACGGGATGAGGATAAGTGCAGAAGATAAAAGGATAATATCCTTAAACTTTAAAGGCCTCGTCGTGGATAGATTTGGAGCAGCAATTATCTTTCTTTTAAACGACGATCATTTCGAATGAGAAATAAACAAATCAATAATGAAAGAAAATAACGAGCCCAGCCGGCGATCCTTCCTCCGGTCGCTGTCGGTGGGCGCCTGCCTGGTGACCGGTCTGCCCGATGTGTTTGCATCTGTCACAGACAAACCATCATCGCCGAAGATCTCGCTGCAGAAAAACGACACGGTCCTTTTCCAGGGAGATTCCATTACGTATTGGTACCGGAAGATGGACGCTATGGGAGGCAATGACTCGCAGGCGATGGGTTCGGGGTATGCGTTGCTTACGGCATCGGAACTACTTAACCGGCATGCGGAGAAAAACCTGAAGTTTTTCAATAAGGGCATCAGCGGGAACATCGTCAAAGATCTCGAGGCGCGGTGGGACGCGGATTGTCTTTCATTGAAACCGAACGTCCTCAGTATCCTGATCGGCGTCAATGATTTTTCACTGAAGATGCGCGAGAAGAAGGGAAGCGCCAGTGAATACAGGGAGTCCTATCATCGCCTGCTCGACCGGACGATGTTGGCACTACCGGATGTGAAGTTGATCATCGCGGAACCGTTTGCGATCAACGGGCTTATTCATGTGAATGATACCTGGTTTCCTGGTTTCGACGAATATCGCCAGGTGGCGAAGGAGACGGCGGAGAAATACAAGGCGGCATTCATTCCATTGCACAGCATTTTCGAGAAGGCGCTGCGGGCCGTGCCGAATCCGTACTGGAGTGGTGATGGCATTCACCCTTCGATGGCGGGGGCGGGGCTGATGGCGAAAGCATGGGTGGAGGCGTTTCGAAATGCCTGAACCCGGTCGTGAATCGTGAATCGTCAATCGTGAATACTCTCCGCTATAAGAATATTCGAATCGATCAGGACAGGACCTTAGTCGATTCGAATATTCCTATTATAGAGTGTTGTATTCACGATTGACGTTTCACGATTCACGATTGAAATTGACGTTTCACATCACGACATTAACTTCTCACAATAACTCATAAAAAGTATGAAATTACTCAATCTCTGTTTATTCCCTTTCTTCCTGATCTTCCTCGTGCCGGTAGTAGCTCCGGCGCAGGGATCGGGAAAGACCGTACTGCTCTCATCGCTCGATCTTAGTAATATGAAACAGAGCAACGGGCGTCCGAGGATCTATGGCGCGTCCGATAAAACGCCGATGACCATTGCCGGCAAGACATTTACCAATGGTGTCGGCACACGTATCAAGAGCGCTCTCTGG
>DATHKS010000319.1:0-3652 GCA_035488975.1 Chitinophagaceae bacterium
TGCAGGCAGGTTGGCTAATTGTATTCTTCGTGTCCCTTTGTGTCTTCGTGCCTCCGTGGTTCAAACTTCTCAACTCCCCCTCTTCCCCTCCAGCAACATCCCCACCGCCTCATCAAAACTCCCCGCCCGCGTCACATTACCCGAGTTCACGAAGAAAATCTCATTCGGATCCTCACCCCTACACAACTCCCCGAAATTCTTAATTTTACCCATCAAGATCATTTATTCAACCCATGACCCTCACTCTAGCCAATTTCCAAACAACTCTTCCCAAACCCCTGCTGAAAAAAGCCGATAAACTCGCCGTCAGGGAATGTGATGAAATAAGCAAGGGAACATTTGTGGCCTATGTGGATGATAAGGAAGAAAGCTATGATGTGAAGCTGAGTTTCAATACCGGTAGCGAACTCGAAGAGCACTCCTGCGACTGCAGCAGTCGCACCTCCATTTGCGTGCATAAGGCTGCTCTTCTATTGCATCTTACCAGGAAGGTAATAAAAAACAAGACCGGCATCAAGAAGGCAAAGAAGAAAACCAAGGCCGAGGCGCTGCTGGAAAGCATAGAATCCGAGCACCTGAAGACCTGGCTAGGCGAACTATTTGCCCGGAACAAGGAAGTGGAACTTTCCTTCACGCATCACTTCACCGCGGCTGAAAAAGTATACGACCCGGCGGAGGTAGAAAGAATCACGAAAGAAGCCATCAAAGCAGTTATAAAGAACAGATCCGATATTAATCGTACATCGGTTAAACAACTGGTTAGCCTGTGGACCACCATTCATGCCCCAATTATAAAAGCCTACCTGGCCAATGTAACCGACAAGGCCGCGTTTCTCAATTATCATACCCTCATGGAGTCCTGCATTACGTTCGACAGGAGCCGTGCCATGTCTAAATACATAGAACAATACATTAACGGCCTGCTACTTCAATCATACGAACTGATCAGCGCCCTGGAGAACGATGACGCCTGGAGCGCCGCTACCGGCCATTTCCTGGAATACCTGGCCGCCGATTCGGGCGGGCTAAGAACACATTACCTGCTTCAACTGCATAATTTCGCAGCAAATTCAACGCCCGCAAGGAGTAGCCAACTGACGAAAGCCATTATAGAAAATTATAAGTCCAATAAACGGAAATTGCACATAGAAGACCGTCATTTCATTGCCATCTTTAACATGGCGATGCAGTATTACCTGCCGGCGGACTATCCCGCTATCTTCAAGCCCCTTCTTTATCAAGACGCCTATAACGAGGCGCTGATTCAACTCCTGGTCAGGGACCACCATCTTGCCCTGGCAGAAAAATATTGCCTGGAACAAATAGCCGGGAATTCAGGCATGCGCCTCCTGCCCTATCTTTCTCAGCTGAAAGAAATATATACTACAACAAAGAACGAAAACGGCATTGCCAGGGTAACGGCTCAATTATTCCCGCTGAGCTTCAACTTTGCCGACTATCAATACCTCACCGGCCGGATGACGGAAGAGGAAAAGAAAACTTGGAGAACCAAGGCCTTATCCAAGGCCAGGAATGCACAAAGCCACCACCCCGCTGCTGAAGAATTCTGCTTTTTGCTCAGTGAATCGGAAGGCACGTACAAGAAGATGATCACTTACATCCGGTCGCCGGTTTCCTATCGCCTCGTCGCACGGTATATAGCGCAAATGTTGTCGGCGAACAAGGATGAATTATTGAGAGCCCTCCTCTTCAATGGGAATAACCGATGGGGGGTAGATGCCGAAGATGAAGCCTCCGATCTGCCCTATCTTGTAATCATTCGCGATCAATTGCTCAAACATTTCACGCTGGATGGATTAACGAAGATCATCAGGCAAACAAGGAAAGAATCCTATTATTACAGTGATAATAGATTGGTCGGTTTTCTGGGAGAAGAGCTGGGTATGTAAGTTTTTTGTAACCACGATGGACACAAAGAGCTTCACAAGGTGCACAAGGGGTATCTTATGGGAGAGTACCCCCCAACGGAGTTTACGGTTTTTTTATCCTTACCTGTTATAAAATTCATTTCCGATATTTTGCTCCCTTGTGTTCTTCGTGTACTCCTTTGTGCCCATCGTGGTTAAAAGCATTTCCAACCACCCTCTCACCCCTTCTTCCCTCCAACATCTCCAGGTTATCGAGGTCACCGAATAAATTTATAGCTCACACACTTGGCAATTAAGGCGCAAAATATCTTAGATATCGGCTTGAAATTCTTTATGCATGAGCCAGAATAGTTTGTAGCTCAAGTCTATGAGAAATAAGGATCATAAATTGGATATTTTGAGCTACAATTTGTTTTTTGTAACCACGATGAACACAAAGGATTTCACAAGGTGCACAAAGGGTGTCTTATGGGAGAATCTCGCCAGGACCTCCTTTTAATCTTACTGGTAATAAAAATTCATTAGCGGCAAGGGATTTAAACAGAAAGGAGCACGTAGTCAGAGCCTTATTGGTGTCTTGTATAACCTTTGTGTCTCTTGTTTACAAATTAAATAAAGCAAACTACTCCACGGGAGTCCTTTGGATAAGGGGCACAAGGTCTATAAGTAATGCGACTTCGACTAACACGCCCAATTGGCACATTGTCAAATTATCAAATTGGCTAATTGTATTTCAACTCCCCCTCTTCCCCTCCAGTAACATCCCCACCGCCTCATCAAAGCTTCCCGCCCGCGTCACATTCCCCGAGTTCACGAAGAAGATCTCATCCGCATTCCGTATCGTATTCAACCGGTGCGCAATGATCACGCGCGTAGTGGTCTCCGGCAATTGCGCCAGGATATCACTCAACAACTGCTCCGTAATAGTATCGATATTCGCCGAGGCCTCGTCCAGGATCAGGATCTCCGGCTCGCGCAGCACGGCGCACATGAAGGCAATCAGCTGCTTCTGCCCCAGGCTGATGTTCTCGCCACCCACACTCACCGGCGTCTTCAGCCCGTCCTCGAACAGCGATAGCAATTGCTGCAAATGCGCCGCATGGATCACCGCCTCCAGTTCCTCATCCGTACTATTCACCAAACGCTCATTCCCATACAATAGGTTATCCCGCACCGTTCCGGTAAAGAGGAATGGCTCCTGCAATATGAACCCGATCTCCTTTATCCTCTCCTCCGGCGTATAGCCGCGGATATCTTTTCCCTTTAGCCACACCGTTCCCTTCGTAGGATCATACAGCCGCGCCAGCAGCGAGGCCGTCGTGGTCTTTCCCCCGCCCGTCGGGCCCACCAGCGCATAGGTCTTCCCCGGCTCCAATGCAAAGTTCACATGATGCAATACCTCCCTGCCATTGGGATATCCAAACGATACATCCTCGAATTCCAGCAGCGCGCCCTTCCTCTCCTTCGATCGCACACCCGGCATCGTCTCCAGGTCAGACTCCATCGATAGAATCAGCGAGATTCGGTCCCAACCCGCCATCGCCAATTGAAAGTTTGTCCATAGTGTGGCCAACTGGCGCAAGGGTTGATAGAAACTATTCGCATATGCCAAAAAACTCACCAATAGCCCGATGGTAAACGCGCCCTGGCTGATCAGATAAATTCCAAAGGCCAGCACCGCCAGTTGCGCCAGGCTCGTGAGAAATCCATACACCGGCAGGAACACATTGTTAGCAAGGCCCGCGCCGATGGCCGTGGTATAG
>DATHKS010000320.1:0-6362 GCA_035488975.1 Chitinophagaceae bacterium
AATAAAATGGAGGATGTCTGGAAGACCTTGGGAACATCGCTTGCACAGACCACCATCGGCAACCCCCTCAATGAGAAAGTACGAATGGGCTCGCTTGCCGGTGAGGGGCAACTTAAGGAAGTGAGAACACAGGTGCAGAAACTATTAGCCTCTTCGCAGATGGTATATGGCAGCCTCGACAGCGTGGAACTGATCGATGCGGATGCCAGCCAGGGCGCATTCATTTCACCAATATTATTGTTAAACGAGCGGCCCTTCACCGGCATGGAGGCACACGAGGTAGAAGCCTTCGGCCCGGTGAGCACCGTGATGCCTTACAAGGGCATGCAAGAGGCGATCGAACTAAGTAAGAAAGGGAAGGGAAGCCTGTGCTCGTCGATCGTGACTGCCGATGGATCGCTTGCGAGGGAGTATGTTTTGGGTGCGGCCACACATCATGGAAGGATTCTTGTATTGAATGAAGATTGTGCAAAGGAAAGCACGGGCCACGGTTCGCCATTGCCACTCCTGGTTCATGGCGGCCCCGGCAGGGCCGGTGGAGGCGAGGAAATGGGAGGGCTGCGCGGCGTAAAACATTATATGCAGCGGACGGCGCTACAGGGTTCTCCGACAATGTTGTCCGCCGTCACACATGTACACCAGGCATATTCAAAAGGCCTTGATCCGGGCAAGCATCCATTTGAGAAATTCTATGAGGAATTAAGAATAGGAGACCAGCTTATCACGGCGAAGAGATTGATCACGTCGGAAGACATTGACCGTTTTGCCGATCTTAGCGGTGATCATTTCTATGCACATATTGCGACAAGTGATTTCAAGGACACGATGTTTGATGGGCAGGTGGCGCATGGATATTTCATCATGAGTGCAGCGGCCGGTCTGTTTGTAGAAGGATATAAGAAGAATCCCGTGCTGCTGAACTATGGCATCGATGAACTCAGGTTCACCAAGCCCGTGTATCCCGGCGCGGAGATCTATATCCGGTTTACCTGCAAGGAGAAACTGCCGCAGGACATGAAGGATGAGGACGATATCCCGAAGGGAATAGTGAAATGGCTGGTGGAGATCCTGGATGAAACAGAGGAACCGGTGGTTGGCGTTGCAACGATATTGACCATGGTAAAAAAAGAAAAACAATAAATAGTATGGCAGCAGAATTGAATAGCGGACACGTGAGGTCGATATTCCACAACGGCTTCACCACGATCGAATTTTTCCATCCCCAAAGTAATTCCTTACCCCGCAAGCTGCTCGAAGAACTGGCCCAGGCCATTCATGGCGCGGGTAATGATCCGGAAACCAGGCTCATCCTTCTCCGCTCGGGGGGTGACAAGGCATTCTGTGCCGGCGCCTCCTTCGATGAATTGAAGAAGATAAGGACCGAGGAAGAAGGGCTGCAATTCTTCAGCGGATTTGCGCATGTATTGAATGCGATGAGGACCTGTCCGAAGTTCATCATCGGGCGCATTCATGGAAGATGTGTTGGTGGCGGGGTGGGACTTGCGGCCGGCGTTGACTATGCTATTGCACTGGATAAGGCCGATATCAAACTCAGCGAGCTGGCAATCGGGATCGGACCTTTTGTGGTGGGACCGGCCATAGAGCGGAAGATCGGTTTGTCTGCATTCACCCAGCTGTCGATAGATACCACGATGTGGAGGAATGCCGACTGGGCGAAGCGAAACAGGTTGTATGCGGAAGTCTATTCTTCTGAAACCGAAATGGAGGAAGCCATTGGCCGGTTGGTATTCAGCCTTACTCATTCGAGCCCTGCAGCGATGGCGGAGATGAAGAAGATGTTCTGGAAAGGAACGGAACACTGGGATAAACTTTTACTGGAGAGGGCTGCAACCAGTGGTAAGCTTATTCTTAGCGAATTCAGCCGGAATGCGATCAATAAGAACAATTAGCCGATTTGATAATTTGATAATGTGCCAATTGTGCGTGCTATGCGAAACTCTTGTATTTCTTTGTGCCTCCTATGTTTGCAAATTAAATAAAGTAAACCACAAGGGCCACTTCGACTAACACGCCCAATTGGCACATTGTCAAATTATCAAATTGCCAAATTGTTCCTTTGTGGTTCGCTTTTTCAAGTAACCGCTTAATCATTATGCAAACATTTCACCTGGGCAATTTCACTTCCCTATGCGATGAATTGGGAAGAAAGGACAAGGCATTGAATTCCGTTATTCACACCTATGGCTACCCGCCGATGTGGACACGCCCCGGAAACTTTTCGACTCTCATTCACATCATCCTCGAGCAGCAGGTTTCTCTCGCTTCGGCAAAGGCAGCATTTGTTAAATTGAAGAAGAGGCTGGGAAGCATTACACCCAAGTCATTGCTGTTACTCTCGGATGAGGAGTTGCGTGCCTGCTATTTCAGCAGGCAGAAGAGTGGGTATGCACGGCACCTGGCAGAGATGATCCTTGCAAAAAAACTCGTGCTTAAGAATCTGCCTGCGATGGATGACGACGGAGTAAGGACACAATTGAAAGAGGTGAAGGGGATAGGCGAATGGACGGCGGATATCTATCTACTCTTTGCCCTGCAACGCACGGATATCTTTCCGCTTGGAGACCTGGCAATGGTCAACGCATTGCGCGAGATAAAGAAGGTGCCGCTACACACGAGGGACGAGCTCCTGCTGCTTGCGGAGAAATGGCGACCCAACAGGTCCGTCGCCACCATGTTGCTATGGCATCACTACATACAGAGAAGAGGCTTACAAATTTAACTTTACCTTGCTTTTCATGATACCCGGACGCGAACTCGATTTTTGTTTATTGATCCCCTGTTACAACAATTTGCCGGGGTTGTTGACCTCGCTCAATTCTGTTGTGTACCCTGGACCCTACCTGGTATTGGTTGTAGATGATGGAAGCGCTGAGCCAGTCACATCCGTAGCCGTGGAGGCCGGATTGAACGGGGAAAAGCCGGTGATGATATTGAGGAATGAAACGAATCTCGGTATTACGCAGACATTAAACCGGGGAATATCGTGGATAGAGGAGAATACGCACGTTCGCTATATTGCCCGCCTGGACTGTGCAGATACCTGCACGGAAGACCGGTTTACAAAACAGGTGGAATGGCTGGATGCCCATCCCGACACGGGTTTGCTGGGTACCTGGTGCCGGTTCGAGGAAAAGGGCACCGGGTACAATTACTCCTATACGACTCCTACCGGGCATGAAAAGATTTTGAAGGCCATGTATTTACGAAATGTTTTCATCCATCCTACTGTGATGTTTCGCGCCAGTTTGTTGCCGAAAGCCGGGCATTATCCCGGGAATTTCGAGTTTGCCGAAGACTATGCATTTTTCTGGAAACTTATCACACTTCAGAAAGCGCATGTCATTGGCACATTTATGGTAATATGCGAGATAAATAGGGAAGGACTATCATACGCCAATAAGGGAAAACAACTAATTTCAAGATGGCATGTTGTGAGGAAGTATGGTACCAGCAAAGCGTTGAAAATACTGGCTTTTCTGCGTATAAGCCTGTTGTTTATTCTGCCGAAACGGCTAACTTTGTTGCTCAAACAAAGGAAAAGGCCATAACGTGCAACGTTTTAACGATTCGCCTTGTCAACCCTGTCTGTCATACTAACTGATTATTTGAATCGTTAAGGAGTCTGAACTGTAGCAGAAAATTTTACCGCCAACATTATTTGTGTAAACTAACATGTAATCATGTAGGGTTTTGCATCTATATGTAATTCCCAGTGGCATTTTTAACTTTTACCTATGATAATCGTACATATTGTTGAACCATTCGCAGCGGGCATTGCCGTCTTTGTGAAATCCCTCACAGAAGCGATGCCTGACGATATGCACATTGTAGTTCATGGGGAAAGGAAGAAGGAGATGACGGCGAGTGAAGTAAAGAAGGATTTTCCCAGCCAGAATGTACGCTTCATCAAATGGCGGTCTGCCCAGCGCTCAATAGACCCTCTGAAAGATCTCTTCGCTTTAACAGAATTATACAAAATACTCCGGCGGCTGAAGAACAAGAACCTCGTGGATGCTGTGCATTTGCATTCTTCCAAGAGCGGTCTGCTGGGTCGTGCGGCCTGCAAAATGGCTGGCATCACCAATGTCTTCTACACGCCCAATGGGGCTTCATTCCTTTCTGCAAGAAATAGAGTCACCCGCTTCCTGTATCGCCAGATCGAACGACTGGGTAACCGGTTGGGGGGAAATGTCGTTTGCTGTTCCGCTTCGGAGCTCGAGCAATATCTTGAGCTGGGTATCGATGCGGGTTACATCAACAACGGGATCGATATCAATACCGGGAAGAATGCCGTGGAGAAGGATCGCAGTGCGACATTCAGGATCGTGACGAGTGGAAGGATCGAGAAGCAGAAGAATCCCGCCCTATTCAACGAGATCGCTACTTATTTCGAGGACCTCGAGCAGATAGAGTTCATCTGGATCGGCGATGGAAAGGATAAGAAGGTGTTTACGGCAAAGAATATCACGGTTACGGGATGGGTTGATACCAAGGAGGTGCATGATTATGTATCGGGCTCGGATCTCTATTTATCTACTTCGAAATACGAAGGACTTTCCTTTGCGGCCCTGGAGGCGCTGGCCTTACAGAAACCCGTGTTGCTTAGCAACTGTACGGGCAATACAGACATCGTGAAGCAGGGCATCAATGGAGATCTTTTCAATACGGCTTCAGAGGCGATCGTGAAGATCCTTCAGTATAATAATAACCGCGAGATGCTGGACATTATGGGCAAGTTTTCGGCAGAAATATGCAAGACAGAATTCAATGTGAAGGAAAACTTTAAGAAATACCGTGAGCTTTATGCCGGCGCTATTGGTAAAGTGGCAGGTGGTAAAATGAAATGGAGTTTTGGCTATTAAATAAAATCGTGACATGAAACATTCTATCATTGTAAAATCTCAGCAGCTTACAGAAAGCGATAAATTGGATGACCTCCAGCAATCGATGGAGCTCATTGAGGACAAGATCGACAAGGAGATCATCTCGAAGCAGACGACCATTACCCGGCAGGAGCAGGAGATCAAGCGTCTCCACGACCTGGTGGAGGAGAAGAACAAGACGATCCTCGACGCCAATGAGAAATTGGTAGAGATCATTCGCAGCAATGAGGGAAGCCGACAGCTGATCAATAAGCTATTGAATGATATAGAGCGGCTCCAACACGATATTGAATGGTATAAAAGGACTTACGAGAAGAGAAGCCTGATTGGAACGATCCGCGAAAAGATCGGAAAGAAATAAAAAAAGCCCCTACTTTTTTAAGCCTTCCCTAGGGAAGGCTTAAATTTTATCCCCCCTTTAAGAGAAGAAATAAAGTAAAAGCATAGTTTTGCGCACATTTGATTTTATTAAAACCTGGTTATAACAATGGAATTCCATTTCGAGAAGACAAAGCTGGGAGATGCTTACATTATCACTCCTGAAATATTCAAAGACGATCGCGGTTTTTTTACAGAAGCATATAGAAAGGACAAGTTTTCTGAAGCGGGGATCGATGTCGAATTTGTCCAGGACAATCATTCCCGCTCATCCAGGAATGTCTTGAGAGGCCTGCATTTTCAATGGGAACCTCCGATGGGTAAACTGATGAGAGTAACGCAGGGAGAGGCATTCCTGGTGGCAGTGGATATTCGTCTTGGATCGCCCACTTTTGGGAAATGGATCGGACTGGAGGCGTCGCTCGAAAACAGGAAGATGTTGTATGCACCAGCCAGTTTTGCAAGAGGATTTTGTGTGCTTAGCGAATTTGCCGAGATCCAATATAAGTGTACCGGCATCTATAGCAATAAGGCAGAATCCGGAATAAGCTGGAATGATCCCGCCATAGGGATAGAATGGCCGGTAACAAACCCCATCCTGTCGAAGAAGGATGAGGCGGCTCAGACACTCGAGCAATGGGCGAATAGCGATGACGCGAAGAATTTTGTTTACTGAATCTAATATCATATTTACCGATGCGAATACTTATTGCAGGAGGCGCGGGCTATATCGGCTCGGCGCTTATACCTAAGCTCCAGGAGCGCGGATACATCATCGATGTGATAGATCTGCTCTGGTTCGGGAACCATCTGCCTGAGGATGTCAAGATCCTGGAGAAAGACATCTTCGAGCTCACGGAAACCGAATTGAGAGACTATGACCAGGTAATGTTTCTCGCGGGGTTGTCGAACGATCCGATGGCTGAATTTTCTCCGGCGAAAAATTTCATCTACAATGCCTCTTCCCCCTCGTACCTGGCCTATATAGCCAAACGTGCAGGCGTGAAAAAGTTCATTTACGCGAGTTCCTGTTCCGTATATGGCTATACCGTGAATGAGCTATACGATGAAACGGCTCCG
>DATHKS010000321.1:0-2676 GCA_035488975.1 Chitinophagaceae bacterium
TATGGACAGCCATTAAAAAATATAGGTGTTACCCTCAAGCGGCACAAACATTACTGTAAAGGCTTTACCTATTTTTTTTGCCGCCTCAATAGCTTCCTCAGGATTTTTACCTTCTGAAATTATGTTGTTATCCTCATCCAAAGTAACCCAACGAGATTCCGGATTTTTGGGGGTGATGGTGATTGTAATATCGTGATCAGTCTCAAACATGGAGTGCAAAGTTAATTAAATATAACAACTTTTAGAGTCCAAAACTATACCGATTTGCCCTTATTTGGCCGTTTTTTCCGCGTTTTTTACTGTACTTTAACCATATTTCTAATAGCCGCTTCTGTTCGACACTACAGGTTCAGGTATCGACTTCGCCATCTCTTAATACTTTTAACCGCTTTATTAATTGTACGGCCATTACCACTCTAACTCTTAGGGTCTTATGCGGCTTCACAAAGTCATCCCGCCCGCATAATTTCAAACAGAAACAATTCCAGATCATAAGCGAGGCCGTCATTAATACCCTTGGCAATTCTGTTTATCTTGCGGCGATATGGCGGCATTGACATTTACTCTGGAAAATTCTGATCCTGGTTCCAAGGCGAGGACGGGAAAAATAACAACGGATCACGGGGAGATTTTGACTCCCATCTTCATGCCGGTCGGCACGGCGGGTAGTGTAAAAGCAGTGAGTCAGCAGCAACTCCTGCAGGATGTGAAGGCGCAGATAATTCTCGGTAATACTTACCATCTGTACCTGCGGCCAGGACTTGAAATACTGGAGGCTGCGGGAGGCCTGCACCGCTTCAATGGATGGCCCGGGCCGATCCTCACCGATAGTGGCGGGTACCAGGTATTTTCATTGGCGGGAACGAGGAAGATAAAGGAGGATGGCGTCACCTTCCAATCGCATATCGATGGCTCCAAACATCTCTTCACCCCGGAAAGTGTAATGGATGTCCAGCGCATAATCGGCGGGGATATCATCATGGCCTTTGATGAATGCCCTCCGGGGGGTAGTGAATACGATTATGCCCGGCAATCGATGGAGCTCACACACCGCTGGCTCGACAGGTGTTTCACCCGCTTCACTACTACCCAGGGTAAATACGGCTATTCCCAGAACCTGTTTCCGATTGTACAGGGAGGTACATTCAAGGACCTTCGCCGGCAATCCTGCGAATACGTTGCCTCCAAAGAAGCAACGGGAAATGCGATCGGTGGACTGAGTGTTGGCGAACCCGAGCCGGTGATGTATGAGATCTGTGACTGGTGCTGCGATCATCTTCCTAAGGATAGGCCGCGTTACCTTATGGGTGTTGGCACGCCCTGGAATATCCTCGAATGTATCGGCATGGGTATCGACATGTTTGATTGCGTGATGCCGACACGGAATGGCAGGAACGCTATGCTCTTTACAACGAAAGGAGTGATCAATATCGACAATAAGAAATGGGAGAAGGACTTCTCCTGCCTGGATGATGGCTTTTCATCGCCCATCAGTAATTACTACAGCAAGGCATACCTGCGCCACCTGATGAAATCGAAAGAATTCCTCGGGCTCACCATTGCCAGCGTGCACAACCTGGCATTCTATCTTTGGCTGGTAGGCGAGGCGAGAAGCCATATTCAAAATGGAGATTTCCAGTCCTGGAAGAACGAGATGGTCGTGACGCTGAAGAGCCGACTATAATTTATACAGCCCATGTTTAATGGCGAAGGTGACGAGCCCGATCCGCGACTGCACATTGAGCTTCTTTAGCAGTTCATCCCTGTATCCATCTATCGTGCGTGGACTTAAGCGCATGGCATCCGCGATCTGTTTATAGGTCATTTCGGTGCATACCATCTGCAGGAAGCTGATCTCTTTTTCGGAAAGGCCCGAAATGGCGGAAATGTTCCGGTTCGCGAGTTTCCCATCGTGCGTAACGTAGTTCAGCATCTTGTTGCTGACAAGCTCATTTATAAAAAACCCCGTGTCCCGTATGCTATCGAGGGCCTGTTTAAAAACGGCCGGTTTGCTATC
The DNA here is from genome assembly GCA_035488975.1 of Chitinophagaceae bacterium. Taxonomy (GTDB): domain Bacteria; phylum Bacteroidota; class Bacteroidia; order Chitinophagales; family Chitinophagaceae; genus DATHKS01. Next base: position 2,018 of record DATHKS010000321.1, read on the forward strand.
CTTCAGGAGATAGCCACGTGCGCCTTTCTTGAGCATGCTGATGATGATGGAGTCTGCATCCATGACACTTAACACCAGCACCTTCACTGCAGGGAGATGCTGCCTGATCCAGTCCGCCGTCTCGAAGCCATTCATCTCCGGCATTGTTATGTCGAGCAGGACGATATCGGGTTCGGGAAAGTTATTTAATTGTGAGATGAAATCCTTTCCATTGTCGGCCTGGAACAGTACCGAATAACCATCGAATGTTTGTATCAGGGATGCCAAGCCGTTCCTGAGTAATGTATGATCGTCAACGAGGGTGATATTGGTCATCTTATTCATTGGTCTCTGTCTTGATGGAAACGACAATGCAGGTTCCCTTCGCTTCTTCGCTTTTTATTTCAAGATCTGCATTTATCATTTTCGCCCGGCTCTCCAAATTACGTAATCCGCTACCAGCAGCAACGGATGTTCTATTAAATCCTTTTCCATTATCCTCGAGGCGGATCACCAGGCGCCCGTTTTCCACTCCCGCCGTGAAGCGAATATTGCTGGCGCCGGCGTGTTTGATGATATTATTTATCATTTCCTGGATCATGCGGAAAAGAATGATGGGCTTGTCGCTCCCAAGTGGAGGGAGATCGTCGGCTATCTCGCAACTGGTAGTGTACTTTCCC
>DATHKS010000322.1:0-4826 GCA_035488975.1 Chitinophagaceae bacterium
GGATTCACTCGCGGTGATGAATAGTATGTTCCGGTCTTTTCCACCAAAGCATACATTAGCCGTCCAATTGGCAGGGACATCGATCTGCCGGATGAACTTGCCATCCTTGTCATACACAGTGACTCCTTTACCTGTTAGGTAGATATTGCCCTGGTTATCGATCGTCATTCCATCGGAGCCCTGTTCTACCACGAGTTGCTTATCGGACAGACTGCCGTCCTTTTGTATACGGAAGCGATATGTCTTCTTTCCACCGATGTCCGCTACATAGAGGAATTTTCCATCCGGGGTACCCACTATGCCGTTAGGCTTGACAAGGTCTGTCGCCACCGCCACCGGTGTTTGTTTGCCCTTGGGCAAATAATAAACGACCTGTGGAGCAGGTGTCGCCCTCTTTTCCGGCCAGTAATCACGGGCGTAGAAGGGATCGGTAAAATAGATATCGCCGTTTGCCTTTATCCAAAGATCGTTCGGGCCGTTCAGCCGGTGCTCCTTATCCCCACTGAATACGACAGATGATTTCCCACCAGGCGTAAATTTCCAGATCTCGTTATTGGCATCTGCACAGGAAAAAAGATCACCCCTGGAATCGAAATACATTCCGTTGGAGCGCCCGGTATGATCGAGGAAAACGGAAAGTTTACCATCGGTATCATACTTCCATATCTTGTCATTCGGCTGATCAGTAAAAAATACATTGCCGTGTTTGTCGGTTGCGGGGCCCTCTGTGAATTTAAAGCCGGATGAAACCAGCTGCAGAGAAGCTCCGGGTTGAACTATGCTATCGTTTGTCATCACTTGGATTGAAAGTTTATTGGCAACAGAGGTATGCTGTACGCAGATGGAAAAAATGAGTACAGCGGGAAGTAGTCTTATGCTTATCATGAATTAAAAATACGAAACACCACGGTTATAATACCAGGAAGTAAATGTCTGCCGGATAATTCTGTTCGTCCCGCTTTTCGGGCTCAATTGTCGCATTACCCACACTACAAAGCCGTATCTGCCCCTCTCCTTCCGGCATACGCCTCGCTAACTTTACATCGAAATAATAATCCTCAATCAATATATCAAATTATGACAAAGGAAAAACTAATCGCAGACCTGCAGGACACAACTGACCGCTTCCTGCAGACATTGTCATCCATTCAAAAAAAAGAGCTGAACATCCGGCCACTCAAAGATAGTTGGACGCCTGCGCAGGTGGCGGAACATCTCCGCCTGTCGGACACCGAAATATTAAAAGCCGTTTATGGACCAGCTAAAGAAACCAGCCGGCCATCCGACGAAGGGATTGAAGGCTTGAAGAATGCTTTCCTCGATTTCGAAGCCAGGTACAAATCGCCGGCCGTTATCATTCCCGCAGACAAGGCATACACATTCGAAATGCTCGACGCTGCACTCCGTGAAACGCGTGGATGGCTCAAGGAGGCAATCGCCGGCCTGGACTTAACGGAGACGACTCCTGAGGTAAATCTGGGAGAACTGACAAGACTCGAGATCTTCCACTTTGTGATATATCATACAGAAAGACATATCCAACAGCTGTACCGGATCACCAATTCTTTCCGCAGGGAAATGGCTTCCTGAAAAACGAGCCTGTAAAGAAATCATCATGTGATCCCGTCCATGACCTTGAAAACATACATTTTGACAGGTTGGGTCGAATGGTACGCCGCTTGCTGAATCAGGGTATGATAAATACGATAAATGCGGATGCATCATTGTTGGATGCATACTCGAGGACGGTTAGCCAGGTCTATCAATCCATTTCGCCTTCGGTGGTACACATAAAGAATGTGGGCGTGAAAAGATCGAAGGAGCAACCAAACGATTCCATGGGTTCAGGGTTTATCATTTCTTCGGATGGATACCTGATCAGTAATCACCACGTGGCCGCCGGTGCAAAACAATTGTTGGTAACACTTGATGATGGAACGGTAATAGAGGCCGAGTTAAAGGGTTCGGACGCTTCGACAGACATAGCGGTCTTAAAAATAGATGGAAGGAATTTCAAAGGGCTGACGTTTGCGGATTCGTCCCAGCTGCAGCCGGGCCAGATCGCCATCGCAATCGGAAATCCCTATGGCTTGCAGCAAACTATTACGGCTGGAGTTGTAAGTGCTGTAGGAAGAAGCCTGAGAGCCTCGAACGGACGGCTGATAGATGATGTGATACAAACGGATGCGGCACTCAACCCGGGGAATTCCGGAGGGCCTTTACTGAATTCAGACGGACAGGTGATCGGTGTCAACACTGCCATTATTTCATCTGCTCAGGGCATTTGCTTCGCGGTCTCCGCCAATCTCGTCAGCTATGTCGCCGGTCAATTGATCATGAAAGGCAAGGTCTCACGCGCCCTTATCGGCATTGCGGGCCAGACCGTTCGGCTGACCCCGCGCATTAAACAATACAACCGGCTTCTCAACGATACAGGCATCTTTGTTTTCGAAGTAATGCGAATAAATTCGCTCAACCATCGCAAAATACTGTACGGAGATATTATTGTTCAGTTCAATGCTAAACCAGTCGAGACCATCGACGCGCTTTTCAGTCTTCTCTCGGCAGAAACGATCGGCACGCCGGTGCAATTGGGCCTATTGCGGGAAGGCAAATTGGTGCAGGAAATGATCGTGCCCGAGCCATCCGGCAATTAGGCCGGAACACGGCGAACCTGTCCCTTGCGGAAAAAGAATCGTTAAAGTGCTTTTATTACGAAGCAGGCGGCGGAATTTTGCCTGACAAAATAATTCCTGGATGAATGATCGTAAGGATAAATCGCCTCATATACTGAATGCGTCTTCCAACCTTCTTGGCATCTGTTTCGTAGTACTTACTTCGCTCAAGCTTCTGAAGATATCGCAGAAGACGCTGATCGATGAATTCACGGTTCTTGCAACGGTTCTTTTAATGGCGAGTTGCCTGCTCTCTTTCCTTGCGATCAGGGGAAGTATAAAGAACGGCAGCCGGTACGAAGCGATAGCGGACTACTTCTTTGTAGCGGCTTTGTTGATACTCTTCATCACTACCGTTCTCTTTTCACTCGACATCATCAAATAGAGGCGGAATGACGCCTGGATCGCATCACTTTGCTGACGCCGGCCAATAACCTCGTTTCACAGTTCCCCAGAAGGTCTTAGCCAAGGGCCCAATGAGCAAGTACGAACTTCACAAAGATCCCAGTCATAATTACAAGCCCGATGCTGATGAGGGAACCGATGACCACGTACTCGGTCTTCTCTTCCTGCCTGTCGCTCTCGTTAAAGCGCAGGATGCTTTTCGCGGCGATAAGCAGCCCGATAGCTTCGTATTGGTTCTGCATCAACAATACAAAAATGATACTGCGCTCGAGGATGCCTATCCATTTGCCTGCATTGGCGAGCCCCTCGGCCTGCTCCGGACGTTCGGGGTCTTTCAACTGATCGCGCCAGCGTTGTGTGAGCTGTCCAATGAGGATTCCGGCGGGGAACGTCAGTGAGATAAAAGCTGCACCCGTTATCCAGAAACTCGTTTGCTGATTGGTGAATGCCCAGGCATCCCTGAGATCGGCAAAAGTGAAGAAATTCAGGTGCCAGCAAATAAGGATCACAATGATGTGGAGTGCCTGGTCCAATAGAAAATAGAGCGGCTTATCTGGCCGGCAGGATTTCCAGCCGTCGATGAGTATATGAGTGGCGGTGATGATGGCGGCAACCCACCAGAACTTGAGACCGAGGAAGGCCCAGGCAATCACACCGGTCAATACACCATGAAGATAGAGGTAGGCGGAGGCAAAATGTTTTTTGCGGCGGTGGCGGACCCAACTTCCGGGTTGCAGCAGGAAATCAGTCAGCAAATGCGACAATATTAATTTTGCCAGCCAGGTAGCGGGTATGTTCATTGGGGTAAGAAATTTATAAATTGATCAAATTTAACTAAAAGATGCTGGAGCTGGTACCAGCGACTGGCCTTTACGAGCTTGCTGATGGTTGGCTGTCGCTTCTTCAGCCGTTTGGCAATTACCTCCTGATTTTGTTCTAATAGCAATTCAAAGATTACGGCGGCCTGCTTGCTGGTCAGTTGGCTGAAGATATCATCGGCATAGGAAGATAGCAGGTCAAGCCCGGCATCAATAACGGCATGGCCTGATGTGATCACCATTCTGCGCTCACCTTCTATTGTCTCATCGAAAGCCCGGCCGGATAAGAGGAAGGCCTGCCCCTTGGCGACACCCAGATCTTTCACGGGCGCCTGTACGGGGCCTATGCCAATGCTGACTTTCACATCGAACCTGCCCGCGGGCTGCTCGATCCGGATGGCGGCGGTACGTAAAAGGAATGCCAGGCGAAGCGCCTGCTCAGGCTTTCGAATGTACACCTGCAGGCTATCGCCCCTGTAAAACACATACTTTGTGGTGGATAGTACCATTTCAAATGTTTTTACAAGTTTACGCTCTGCCACTTTACCCAGCAACGTGGAATGAACGATATCTGCGGTGATAACAGCGTTTACCATTTCAATCTATTTTACCCAAATATAGCCCATAATGGCTATATTTTAAAATTATAGCCAAAATAGGCTATTTTTTTTAATTATAGCCAAAACAGGCTATTTTAGAAATCAAACCGCTTTCTCCTACCCGGGCTCCGGCGAAAAAGACTCCGCAATGTTTATCGATTATCTTTACGGTCATTTTATACTATGGACAAGATAAAAATATTGGATACGGCCACCCTGTCCAATAACTGGTACACCCTTAAAAAAATAACCTACCAATACCTTCAAAAAGACGGGAGTTGGCAGACACAGCAACGGGAGGCCTATGACAGGGGCAATGGTGCCACCAT
>DATHKS010000323.1:0-2843 GCA_035488975.1 Chitinophagaceae bacterium
GGCGTTAATACGCTTTCCGGATGAAACTGAACACCCTGAATATCATATTTTTTATGTTTCAATGCCATCACCAGTCCACTCTCATCCTCTGCAGTTATTTCAAGATCTGAAGGAAAATTTTCCCTGTCCACTATCCATGAATGATATCGTCCTACTTCCAATGGCCCGCTGATACTTCCAAAAATATCGTTAGGCGCTTTTACTCTATCTCCTTTCACATCAATCATGGTGGCCACTCCATGATATACTGTGCTTAAGTTTACCAATGTTCCTCCAAAAGCTTCGCCAATAGCCTGGTGACCCAAACAAACGCCCAAAATTGATTTGGTAGACGCATACTCCTTTATCAGTGGCAACAGCAATCCTGCTTCTTCTGGTATACCCGGACCAGGAGATAGAATAATTTTATCATAGTCCTTCACTTTCTCCAAGGGTATCCGATCATTCCGAAATACCTCCACCCGCTGTTTCGTCAGCTTCTCCACTAAATGCACCAGGTTATAAGTAAAAGAGTCGTAATTATCAAAAACCAATATACGTGTCACGGGTAATTATTTAGATTCTATGATCATAATGTCTTTTAATGAACTCCGTCCATTAGGGTCGCGGCATAAAGAATTGCCGATTTCAGCGCACCCAATTTATTGTTCACTTCCTGTAATTCGCTTTCCGGCTGGCTGGCTGCCACCACCCCCGCCCCCGCCTGGTAGGTCAGGGTATTATTCCGGCTGAGCAGACTGCGGATCATGATCGCATGAACACAGCTGCCGTCAAACCCCATAAACCCGATACAGCCGCCATAGTAGCTCCTGGTCGTAGGTTCATACGCATCGATCAGCTCCATCGCCTTGAATTTCGGAGCGCCGCTGAGCGTACCCGCCGGGAAAGTGGTCGCTAACAAGGCGAATGGATTATACCCCTCTCTCAGCCGCCCCCGCACCTCACTCACCAGGTGAATGACATGAGAATAATATTGTACCTGCCGGTATTGCGCTACCGTCACGTCGTCACAGTTTCGGCTCAGGTCATTCCGGGCCAGGTCGACCAGCATCACATGCTCCGCATTTTCCTTGGCATCCTTTAGCAGCTTATCCGCCATCTGCCTGTCTGTAACATCATCCCCACTCCTTTTAAATGTCCCCGCGATAGGGTGCACAATGGCTTCTCCATTTTGCAATAATATCTGCGACTCGGGAGATGAGCCCATCAGTTTGTAGTCGCCATAGTCGAAGAAGAATAAGTAAGGAGAAGGATTGATATTCCGCAAGGCACGGTATACATTGAATTCGTCACCGCTAAACCCTTGCTGGAAACGGCGGCTGAGCACGATCTGGAAGACATCTCCCCGCAGACAGGAATTGATACCCTTTTGCACGATCTGCCGGTACTGCTCATCCGTAAGATTCGATGTCTCCTCTCCCTGCGGCTGGAAGGGATAGACCGGCACATCCTTGCTCCGGATCAATGACTCCACCACCGGCAGTTCGGATTCTATTCCATTTATTTTATTCTCACAGATGTATAGTTCGTCCTTGAAATGGTTGATAGCGATGACATATTGGTACAGGCGATAACGCATCAACGGTATTACATTCCCCGCGCCGCTGCCAATCCCACTGCTCCCAGTCCCATTGACACCTCTACCCGCTCCCGCCGCCGCAGCACTACCTCCCTCTGCCTTATCCGCAAACTTGATCGTATCAAAAAATTGCACCGCATCAAAAGTGGTATACCCAAACAATCCCTGCGTTGCCCTCACCGGCTTCTCCGGCGACACCTCCACATCGAATCGCTGCATGAACTCCCACAACAGCTTCGGCGTATCCGAAAGATTCTCCAGCGCTACCCGCTCCGGCTTCTGCCCCGGCAGCTTGAATTCAATACTCCGTGTATCCGTGATCTCCATGCCGGCAATGGCATTGATACAGATAAAAGAATAGCTGTTCTCAGCAGCATGATAATCCGTACTTTCCAGCAGGATGGTATCCCGAAACCGGTCCCGCAACCGCAGATAAATGCCAACCGGCGTATAGATGTCCGAGAGCAGCTTCTTACAATTTGTCTTGATTTCTATCTTTTTCATGTCTGGGTTGGACTCAGTCCAATTAAAATGGCGCAAATAGTTAAAATGACACAAATAAAAAAGGCCCCGATACTCGGGGCCCAATCTGGTAAATACTATTGATAAACTATGACAATAGCCTTACTTGCCCCGTTTGGAGTTCGTATGCCACCACCACTGTTGATTAATTGTTATCTTCATTGCGAAGCAAATATCCACGGGAAAACTCAAATCGCCAAATTTTTTTACATTTACCTATGCCAAACAAGTCAAACCCGCTCAGCAAGCCATCAGTTTCAGTCCCTTCCATCCCCTCAACCCCGCCAACCTCACTCGTCCCGCCAACGCAGCTGCCCACCGGCTCCCAACGTCTCCTATCCCTCGACTTCATGCGGGGCCTCATCATGGTCCTGCTCGCCCTCGAATCCGCCGGCCTCTACGAACACCTTTCAACAGGCTCCGGTGAAGGCTTCCTGATCCGGCAATTCTTCCACCATCCCTGGCATGGCCTGCACGCCTGGGACCTGGTACAGCCCGCCTTTATGTTCATGGCAGGCGCAGCCATGGCTTTTTCTCTCGACAAACAAAGAAAAAAAGGACTGACCTGGAACCAATCCTTTCAAAAAACGCTAAAACGCTGCGGCTGGTTATTCTTCTGGGGTGTGCTGGACTATGCCGTAAGACCAACAGGACTTTCCTTCGAGCTCTGGGACGTACTGACACAACTGTCCTTTACGACGCTGATGGCCTTCCTGATCTTTCAATGGTCCGCAAAAGCACA
>DATHKS010000324.1:0-3034 GCA_035488975.1 Chitinophagaceae bacterium
GCCTGTTAAGTATCGAAGCTGCCGACGAACTCGATCCCTTTCAACGTGTCACTCCCACCAACCGCGAGCTGAAAGCGCAGGGATTGGGAAATGTTGTTTCAGGGCTGTTTGGGGGACTGCCCGTCACCAGCGTCATCGTACGCACTTCCGCCAATGTCAATGCCGGCGCGAAGACGAAGGTCTCCACCATTCTTCACGGGTCACTGCTGTTATTATCGGTGGCGTTCATTCCCGTTTTGCTGAACCTCATTCCCAATGCTGCGCTCGCGGCTATTCTTATCTTTACCGGCTATAAACTGGCAAAGCCTTCCCTGTTCAAGGCGTTTTATAAAAAAGGATGGGACCAATTCCTTCCTTTTATCTTTACCATCGTGGCCATCTTACTGACTGACCTGCTGAAGGGAGTCTTGATAGGACTGGGCGTTGGACTGTTCTTTGTTATCAGGAGTAATTTCAAAACGGCGGTATTCGTGGTAAACGATGCCAATAAATATCTTTTCCGTCTTCGGAAAGATGTTTCTTTCCTCAACAAGCCGATCATTCGTAATGGGCTGGAAAAGGTGCCGCCGGACTCGTATGTTCTCATCGACGCCTCGAGGGCGGATTTTATCGATAAGGACATTGTTGAAACGATCGAAGATTTCATGATACACGCTCACTTGAAGAACATCAGGGTCGAATTGAAACGAAGCCAGTACAAGGACCAGGGATTCAAGCAAACGGTAAACGGAGGGAAAGAAGCCGTAGCAAAAAAAGAAGCCAAACAAATTAATCAACCCGTCTCTTGAAAAGGAGAACTAAATAATAAATAAATGGAAGAGATAGCATCATACGAGAAATTGCTGCTGGAGAATAAAGCATGGGCCGCCGAAAAAATTGCCGGCGATCCCGGTTTCTTTGAGCGGCTTGCACATTTGCAGACGCCAGAATTCCTCTGGATCGGCTGCAGCGACAGCCGCGTGCCGGCCAATGAGATCACCGGAACGCAACCGGGAGAGATATTCGTGCATCGCAACATCGCGAACATGGTCATACATACCGATGTGAACCTGCTGAGCGTGGTTGAATTTGCCGTCACGCACCTCAAGGTGAAGCATATCATCGTATGCGGTCACTATGGATGCGGTGGTATCAAGGCGGCGATGGGCAACCATGACTACAAGCAGGTGCTGAACATGTGGCTGCGCAATATAAAGGACGTGTATCGCCACAACCGGGAGGAACTGGATGCGATAGCGGATGAGGAGCTACGCACCGACCGCCTTACGGAGCTGAACGTGATAGAGCAGGTGCAGCGGCTTTCGAAGACATCCATTGTTCAAAGGGCCTGGAAGCACGAGAAACGGCCCGATCTGCATGGCTGGGTGTATGGACTGAAGGATGGATTGATCAACCCGGTATTCGAGCTGAAGGCAGGTACGGCGTTGGATCCGTTGTATGAGTTTGATGATCTGTGAATCTTCGATCGTGAAACGTGAATCGTGAATCGTGAATACAACACACTATAATGAGAATATTCGAATCGAGTAAGGTCCTGTCCTGGTCGATTCGAATATTCATATAGCGGAGTGTATTCACGTTCACGATTCACGTTGAGGATTCACGTTGAGGATTCACGCCTTTTCCATAGGTTTGTACCATGTCAATCGAAGTCAGCAACCTGCTTAAGGTCTATGGCGAACAAAAAGCAGTCAATCATATTTCTTTCAAAGTAGAGAAGGGTGAGATCGTAGGTTTTCTCGGACCAAATGGAGCGGGGAAATCGACCACGATGAAGATCATCACGGGATACCTGCAGCAAAATGCCGGCGAAGCGATCGTTTGCGGCATCAATGTGAAAGAACAGCCGCTGGCCATCAAGAAGAAGATCGGCTATCTCCCCGAATTGAACGCGTTGTATTATGACATGTATGTGAGGGAATATCTCGGCTTCGTCGCCGAGGTTCATGAGATCGCCGACAAGCAAAAGGCAATCGATACTGCGATCGACACGGTAGGCCTCCGGTTGGAATCGAAAAAGAAGATCGGCCAGCTCTCCAAGGGTTACAAGCAGCGCGTCGGGCTTGCAGCGGCACTCATTCACCATCCCGAGGTATTGATCCTCGACGAACCCACCAGCGGGCTCGATCCCAACCAGATCATAGAGATCCGTGAAGTGATCCGCCAGCAGGGCGAGGATAAAACGGTGCTTTTCTCCTCGCATATTCTGCAGGAAGTGGAGGCGATCTGCGACCGCGTCATCATCATCAACAAGGGAGAATTGGTGGCAGACGACAAACTCAGCAATCTCCAGCGATCGGATAACGATATGCACACCGTGATCGTCCAGTTCAAGGAAAAAATAGACAAACGACTGTTAGAACCGATCACCGGTATTGAAACCATCGGCGAAGTACCGGCCACTCTTCTCACCTCGTCGGGCTCCGGCTTCCGGCTACAAACGATGCAGGCCGAGTCTGTCAAAAAACAAATATTTGCCTTGGCTTTGCAACATAATCTCAACATCGTTTCTTTGCAAAGCGAAAGTCAAAGCCTGGAAAATATTTTCAGAACGCTTACGCAGCAATAAACCTGTCGGCCTTGGAATTCAGCGAAGCAGCGGGGCCGGCTACAAAAAATAAAACCAGTCATGAGTTACATTTCCGAAATTTTCGCCCGGCAGATATTGGATAGCCGTGGTAATCCGACCGTAGAAGTAGATCTAATAACAGACGAAGGCGCGGTTGGGCGTGCGGCCGTACCAAGTGGCGCCAGCACCGGCATACATGAGGCGGCGGAATTGCGTGATGGCGATAAGAAGAAATATCTCGGTAAGGGCGTATTGAAGGCCGTGAAGAATGTGAACGATATAATCGCACCCACGTTGCTCGGCGCCGATGTAGCAGACCAAACAGGCATCGATCAGCTGATGATAGAGCTCGATGGTACGGAGAATAAAACCAAGCTCGGCGCCAATGCCATTCTCGCCGTGAGTATGGCCGCGGCAAAGGCTGCTGCTGAAGAAGCATCTCTTCCCCTCTATCGTTATATTGGT
>DATHKS010000325.1:0-7223 GCA_035488975.1 Chitinophagaceae bacterium
CCATATTGGGCGGACTCCTCGTGGGCGTGCTGAACCAGGGGGCGTGGCCCCTAACCGCCGGCGCGGCGGGCTTCGGCCTCGCGTTGGGGCTGCCGTTCGCCTTATTTGCCATGTTTCCGCATTGGCTTCAATCCCTGCCGAAGTCGGGAGGCTGGATGACGGATGTAAAGGTGGTCCTGGCGTTCATCGAACTGGCATTGGCCATAAAATTCCTTTCGAATGCCGATCTCGTTCAGCAATGGGGATTGCTGAAGCGGGAGGCTTTTATCGGAAGCTGGATCATCATCAGCCTGCTGCTCGTCCTCTTCCTCGCGGGTAAACTGAGGATAGGACACAGTTCCCCGGTGAAGAAATTCTCTGCCATAAGGATATTCTTCATCTTGCTCTTCGCCTCTTTCACTATCTATCTCGTGCCGGGTCTCACCAATTCGAAGTATGCCGATCTCCGGCTGATAAGCGGCTTTCCGCCGCCAAGGTCCTATAGTTTCTATGAGGTAGAGCATTCGGTGTTCGAACCGATCCACAACGACTATATGAAGGCGCTTGCCCTGTCGAAGAAGGAGCATAAGCCCATTCTCATCGACTTCACGGGATGGGCCTGTGTCAATTGCCGCAAGATGGAGGAAAAGATCTGGACCGACCCCATGGTGGATAGCCTGATGCGGACAAAGTTCATCGTGGTTTCGCTATACGTGGACGAGAGAAAGAAATTGCCGCTGACCGAGCAGACAGTGTTCACTACCAAGAGTGGCAATGAGAAATCGATCGTGACGGTAGGGGATAAGTGGTCCACCTTTCAGACAGAGAACTTCGGCGCTACTTCACAGCCCCAATATGCTATCATCTCCCCGGATGAGAAGGCGCTTACCCTGACTAAATTCTTTACGGAAAGTGCGGATGAATTTGCGGAATGGCTGCGGTGCGGTCTACAGCAGTATGACTCTAAAAGCAATTAGACAATTTGATAATTTGGCAATTTGTCAATTGAGCGTGCTCCGATGAGTAGTGACACTTCTGATGAGGATCATTGCCAAATTACCAAATTGACAAATTTCGTCGAATAAAAAAACCGCCCCGATCTAATCGGGGCGGTCAATTTGGTGTCATTCTGTAAAAGCCTTTCGCCGGCAAGCAAAGAAGTAATTCCGTTTAAAGAATTACCAGATGCGAATGGAGATACAGAATGACAATATCATGCCAGAAAACCGGAACAAAGATAATCGGATTTCTAAATTACAAAGCAATTTGTTTTTGCACCATCAGCTTGCGAAGGTTGATGAGACCATAGCGCATCCGACCCAATGCAGTGTTGATGCTGCAGTTTGTTGTGGCGGCTATTTCCTTGAAACTCATGTCAGCATAATGACGGAGAATGATCACCTCGCGCTGGTCTTCGGGAAGCCTTTCCAGCATTTCACGCACCCTGCTATGACTTTGTCTCTTCATCATCACCGTTTCTGCACTGTCATCGGCAAAGTTTAACACTTCGAAGATGTCCTTATCCTCGCTGTTGCGGATAGTAGGTGTTCTCTTCACTTTACGGAAATGATCCACGCAGAGATTGTGCGCGATACGCATGGCCCAGGGAAGGAACTTTCCTTCTTCGGTATAACGACCGCTACGCATGGTGTCTATTATTCTGATAAAGACGTCCTGGAAGATGTCTTCGGCGAGGTATTTGTCTTTTACCATGAAAAGGATAGAGGTGTACAACTTATCCTTATGGCGAAGGATCAGGGCCTCGAGGGCTTCCAGACTTCCATCCGTAAACAGATGGATTAATTCATTGTCGGTTTTTTTGACAAAAGCTTTCATATACTCCTACAGTTTAGGTGGTTGAATGGATATTGGTTACAAATAAGTAAAAAGAGTAAATCGAAAAAAACGTGTAGAAGTTTAAGCTATAGGCGGGGGTAGTTTTTGGTTGATCATTTTTTTGGATATTGGACTTTAAATATAGAGCATTTACCGATACTGCCAAACAATCAGCTTTTGGAAATGTTATATTTCTTGTCAAAAAAATGTTAATGATATCCCCTGAAGTTTGCGTTGGATAAGGGTTTACATTTGCCAAGCGAAAAATGGAAAAGACAATAAAAGGGAAAAATCCCGTAGTAACTACGACCGTAAATTCCGCAGAAAACATACTGATCAAGGGTGCCCGGGTCCACAACCTCAAGAACGTGACGGTTGAAATTCCGCGCGATAAGCTGATTGTCGTCACCGGCGTCTCCGGATCCGGCAAGTCGTCATTGACCATCGATACACTCTACGCCGAAGGCCAGCGCCGCTATGCCGAAAGTCTCAGCGCCTATGCCCGTCAGTTCCTGAACCGGATGAATAAGCCCGACGTCGATTACATTAAGGGCCTGTGCCCTGCGATCGCTATCGAGCAGAAGGTCATCACCCGCACTCCCCGCAGTACCGTTGGTAGCATGACGGAGATCTATGATTATTTCCGGTTGCTGTATGCCAGGGTGGGCAAGACCATCTCGCCTGTATCCGGCCGCGAAGTAAAGAAAGATGATGTAACCGACGTGGTACGCGCCATCTCCGCACTCAATGATGGAGACAAGGTCTTCATACTTTCTCAATTCAAGCAGCATAAGAACCGTGAGGTTCGCGAAGAACTGAACATTCTCATGCAGAAAGGATTCTCGAGAGTGTATTCGCGCGGGCCTGTTGAGAAGGGACCGGAGGAGCCGGGCGTTACCCACCGCGTGGAGGAACTGCTTGCATTGACCGATAAGGAACTCAAGGCACGGATATCCGCTAAGAACACAAAATTATACATACTCGTTGACCGCATTGTGAAGAAGGAATTCGATGAAGACGACCTGCATCGCCTCTCCGATTCGGTGGGCACCGCTTTCTACGAAGGAGAGGGCGATATGTACATCGAGATATTGGCGGAAGCCGAAGAGAAAAAGGGAAAGACTAAAACCAACAAGTCGGGAATTTCACTGCTGCATTTCAATAACCGCTTCGAGTTGGATGGTATCCAGTTCGAGGAGCCGGTCCCGAATCTATTTTCATTCAACAATCCATTCGGCGCCTGCCCTACCTGCGAGGGTTTCAGCCAGGTACTCGGCATCGACTCCGAATTAGTTATACCCGATCGTCGTCTCAGCGTATATGACGGAGCCATCGCACCGTGGAAAGGCGAGAAACTCGGCCTGTGGCGCGAGCAATTCATAAAGGGAGCCAAGAAATTCGCGTTCCCCGTTCATAAGGCTATCGCCGATCTCACCAGCAAACAGTACGAAGTATTGTGGGAAGGCAATGAGCATGTACTCGGCATCAATGCATTCTTTAAGGAAGTGGAACAAAACCTTTATAAGGTTCAATACCGCGTTCTTCTCAGTCGCTACCGTGGCAGGACCACCTGCCCGGATTGCAAAGGCACCCGTCTTCGCAAAGAGGCGCTTTATATAAAGGTGGATGGAAGACATATCGGCGAATTGACCGAACTGCCCGTGAAGGATCTGAAGGTATGGTTCGATGGGGTAGAGAAGAAACTCACCGAACACGATAAGACGATCGCGAAGCGAGTACTGCTGGAGATCAACCACCGCATCAAGACATTACTGGATGTCGGCCTGGGTTACCTGACCATCAACCGCCTCGCCAATTCACTTAGCGGCGGAGAGAGCCAACGCATTCAACTCACGAGGAGTCTCGGCAGCAACCTGACCGATTCATTATATATATTGGACGAACCCTCCATCGGTCTTCATTCCCGGGATACCGCCAACCTCATCCGTGTCCTCAAGGAACTCCGCGACCTTGGCAATACTGTTGTCGTTGTTGAACACGACGAGATGATGATGCGCGAGGCCGATCATATCATCGACATGGGACCACTCGCCTCGCACCTTGGCGGGGAAGTGATCGCGGAAGGTAACTATGACGAGATCGTCTCCAATCCCGAGAGCCTGACGGGCCGGTACCTGAGCGGGCAGCTGAGCATCGATCCGCCGAAGAATGTACGAAAGTGGAACCGCTCCATAAAGATCGAAGATGCGCGGCATCACAACCTGAAAGATATTACTGTGGAATTTCCTCTCAACATTCTCTGCGTTGTCAGCGGTGTGAGCGGAAGTGGAAAGACCACATTGGTGAAACAGATACTATACCCGGCCCTGCGCAAGATGAAGGGAGAGTTCGGTGATAAGATAGGATTTCATAAGAGCATCACAGGAGATGTGGATTCGATAGCGGCGATTGAAATGATAGACCAGAACCCCATCGGCAAATCATCGCGGAGCAATCCCGTTACCTATATAAAGGCCTATGATGAGATAAGGGATCTCTTCGCGCAGCAACCATTGAGTAAGATGCGGGGTTTTCAGCCGAAGCACTTTTCATTCAATGTGGATGGCGGACGTTGCGATACCTGCAAAGGCGAAGGCGAACAGGTAGTGGAGATGCAGTTCCTTGCCGATGTTCACCTGACCTGCGAAGCCTGCGGCGGAAAGCGATTCAAGGAAGAAGTACTGGAAGTAAAATATAAGGATAAGAGCATCTTCGATATACTCGAATTGGGCGTTGATGATGCGATCGATTTCTTTTACAGCGAGAAGAATCTGTCGAAGGCATTGCAACCACTAAGCGATGTGGGCCTCGGTTATGTCAAGCTCGGCCAATCGTCCGACACGCTATCCGGCGGCGAGGCGCAACGCGTGAAGCTTGCATCCTTCCTCGGTAAGGGCCGCAGCACGAATAAGATCCTGTTCATCTTCGATGAACCTACTACGGGACTTCATTTTCATGACATCAAGAAATTACTGGCTTCATTCAATGCGCTGATCGAACAGGGACATTCAATAGTGATCATCGAACATAATATGGATGTGATCCGGAGCGCAGATTGGCTGATCGAACTTGGACCTGAGGCAGGAGATGAGGGCGGAAACCTTGTCTATGCAGGAAAGCCGGAGGGAATAAAGAAAGTGAAGGAGAGTCATACGGGCCGCTTCATGTAAATGGCCGGATGATTATCTCCTGTTTTCTGACGATCACCGATCTCAATACCTCGATTAAGCCTTTTCAGATTAGTTATTTCCCTCACATGACTCAAGCTCATTATTACATATAATCTCATTAATGAGCCTATAACTCAGCGTTTACTAAACATTCATCGTAGATGTCCTAGTTGGGTTACGAAAATTTTTTCGTAGAAATGCTTGCATTATCCAACAACGGAATATAGATTTGTCTCGTCGAGTGCTTGAGTGCACGGATATCATTCTCCAATTCTTCTGAAGTCCGTACCATCAAATCCTCCGAGATGAAGATGTAAATAAGAGGCCCTGGCGCCCACGATTTACCGTCTTTTTCCTCCTGAAACCAGATTTAGTTCCAAACTCCTTATTAAAGCTCGAGATCCTTCTGTGCTAAGCCCAGACCTATGTCTCATTTTACTATCTATAAATCTAAACTCTGAGCAATGAAAAGAATTTTCCTTTTGGTAATGACGATGATGGTAGCAGTGGCTTCCTGGTCACAGACCTACACCTGGAATAAACCAGCGGGTGGTGCCTGGAATACGACTACGAACTGGACACCCACCAGGAGTGCACCGGGAACAAACGATGTGCTGATCATCAGTACCGGTACTTCAATGACCATAACCAGCTTCCCGGCTGCCGGGCAAACGATAGGTAAGCTATCTATCATAAACAATCTCGCGAATAATACTGACGTAATCCTGACCGGTTCTACCGGAACACTTACCATAAACGGCGGAACGGGTACCGATCTAACGATCGATGCGGGCTCTGCACTTCACTATTCCGGCAACATCACGATAGGCGGCAGCGCAACGGGTAGTATCTCGGGATTGCTTGAAGTAGCTCCCGGACGGACCCTCGACGTGAACAATGGTACAGGTAATGCAACAGTGAATGCGACGGGCGTTATTCAGAATAGCGGAACAGTGAACGGATCGACAGGCGGCCTGGTATTCTCTTCGGGTGCAACTTATATTCACGCAGAGGATGGCGGCGCTATCCCGACCGCAACCTGGAATGCAAATTCGAATTGTAACATTACGGGCATAACGCTGAACGGACCTTCAACTGCAAGTTTCGGCCAGGATCTGGGAAATGTGACCTGGAATAGCCCTTCTCAAACTGATCTGTATTCACTGGCCGGACAAATGACGGATGTCTTCGGCGACTTCAATGTGATCTCGACAGGAACCGGCGACCTCGAGCTTAAGAATTCCGGTGGAAGTACCGCAACCGATGTGCGTGGCGATTTAAATCTTTCCGGTGGTATATTGTATATCGTCAAAGCCGCCAATAATCATTCTTTAAGCGTTCGTGGAAATTTAAATATCACCGGCGGCTCCCTGCGCAAGGGTGGAACCGGTAATGCTGATTTTATTTTTTCCGGAACGGCTGTCCGTTCCTTCAGCAAGACAGGGGGGACCATCGTAAATGATATCGATTTCTCCATTCCAAACAACGCCATCGTTGATTTCGGTTCCTCGGTACTGGATGGTACGAGTGGGAACTTCACACTTAGCGGCGGCGGAAAGATTATCACGTCGAATGCAGCGGGTTTGAACTCAACGGGTGGGGGCTCGATACAGGTTGGAGGCACCCGTAGCTTTAGCAGCACGGCTGACTATGAATTCAGAGGTGCATCCACCGGTACCTTTAATACGAACGGTTCACAAGAAGTCAATGACCTCATCATCAATAATGCATCGGGCAATGTCACCCTCGCAAAATTGCGGATAGTAGATGGCAGTCTCACGTTGTTGAACGGATATGTGACAACAACTGCGGCACTCTCGCTGACTGTATCTACTTCGGGTTCTGCATCGACTGTCAATGGCTCGTATGTAAATGGACCGTTGATAAAGCTGGTGAATAACAGTTCAACTTTTAATTTTCCCGTGGGCAAGCTGAGCGGTGGTGGTCTCCGAACGATCGGCCTCATCACTAGCAGCGGTACAGGTACTTCAACCTTCACGGCGCAATTCTTCGATGCAAGTGCAACAGCCGCAAAGCCAGGTGCTACTTATGGCTCCGGTATCAGCCGCGTAAGTGGTTGCGAATACTGGACGCTTGACAGAGCAGCAGGTGGTAGCCGTTCAGGAAGGGTCACATTGTCCTGGTCGCCGGCCAGCAATTGCACACCTAACAACAATTACATCACTGCCCCCGGTTCGCTCAAGGTGGCACGTCATAATGGTGTGGTCCCAGGCATTT
>DATHKS010000326.1:0-19527 GCA_035488975.1 Chitinophagaceae bacterium
GACTGTCTGGAGCTCGGGCGAATTATCATTGAGTGAGGGACGGCCGAGTATGGCGATCACGGAATCCACTTCGTGGTGAAGCTGTTTGAACCATAATTCATAGGCCTGGTGGATGACGATGAACAACATTTCATCGTGTGCCGGGAGCTGCTGCCTGGCGCTTTCCATTTCCTGCGCATTGAGGATAGTATCCAGCTGGAGGTAGTCGTGATAGTTCATGCGCAAAATTCGCGAAAAATGAATCAGCGTTTGATAAATTCATAGCCGATATCCGTCCGGTAGGTAATGCCGTCGTATTGTATGTAGTCGAGCACATCCAACGAGGTATTCACGGCGTCTTCTATATCGGTTCCAAAGGAAGTGACGCAGAAGACCCTTCCCCCGGTGGTAATGATCTTTCCTTCTTCCTCCTTGGTCCCCGCCTGGAAAACGATGGATTGCTTGCCGAAGTTTCCCCCGAGCCCGGTGATCTCATAGCCCTTTTCGAAACCGACGGGATACCCGCGGCTTACTGCTACCACGGTAGCGGCGGCCCTTTTATCGGCCTGGATATTTACAAGGTGTAATTCTTTTTGGGAGGCGGCGACGCAGAGGCCGACGAGGTCATTCTCTAACCGGGGGATCACCACCTCTGTTTCCGGATCGCCCATGCGGCAATTGTATTCGATTACGTACGGTTCGCCTTCGACACTGATGAGGCCGAAGAAGATGAACCCGGTGTATTCTATGCCTTCCTTGAAGAGACCATCGACGGTGGGGCGGATGATCCGCTCTTCCACTTTATGCATGAAGGAAGCCGTGGCAAATGGAACGGGACTCACTGCGCCCATTCCGCCGGTCATGAGGCCGGTATCTCCTTCTCCAATGCGTTTATAATCCTTTGCCTCGGGCAGCAAGAGATAATTCTTGCCATCAGTCAATATGAAAACGCTAAGCTCGATCCCTTTGAGGAAGTCTTCGACCACTACTTTCTTGCTGGCCTCGCCGAACTTGGCTCGCTGGATCATTAATTCAAATTCGGCGATGGCTTCCACATGACTCTGGCAGATGACGACGCCTTTGCCGGCGGCAAGTCCGTCCGCTTTGAGAACGATGGGAAGAGGTTGTTCCTGGAGATAGGTAACGCCGTCTTCGTAATTATCGATGGTGAATTCTCTGTACCCAGCTGTAGGTATGTTGTGGCGCAGCATGAATGCCTTCGCGAAGGCCTTGCTTCCTTCGAGTTGTGCGCCGGCCTTTGAGGGACCAATGAAATAGATGGATGCGAGTTCTTCCTTCGATTTGAAAAAATCGTAGAGCCCGTTCACCAATGGTTCTTCGGGACCTGCAATGACCATTTCAATTTTATTGTCGAGGCAAAAATCGGCGATTGCCCCGAAGTCCTTAATGTCGAGGTCTACATTGGTGCCGAATTCGGCAGTACCGGGGTTGCCGGGTGCGATGAAAAGAGGGTTGGTCCAGACGCTTTGATCGATCTTCCAGGCGAGAGCATGTTCCCTACCGCCAGAGCCTAATAGTAAAATTCGCATGATGGTTCTATAGTCGGATTTTAGTGGTTGCGAATACGGGTACGTTTGTTAAAGATAATTTGAAAAATCTGTGAGTGGTCAAATTTATGTATTTTGGCCGCTACGATTGTCAACTTTCTGATTAGTAACTAAAAAAACTATATGAATCTACCTGCAAGAACCGGCAAGCATCCTAAGGCATTGTTTGTACTCTTCTTCACCGAAATGTGGGAGAGGTTTGCGTATTATTTGATGGTAGGAATTTTATTATTGTATTTACGGGACAACACCACCGGCGGAAAGGCATTCTCTCCAAAGCTTGCAGCGGACATTGTGGGAAGTTTCATTGCTGTTGTGTACCTCACTCCTTTCATCGGGGGGTTGATCGCTGACAGGTACCTGGGCTATATCAAGTCGATCTTCATCGGCGGCAGTCTTATGGCGACCGGTTATCTTGGCCTCGCACTTCCGGGGGATACTGCCCTTTATATTTCCCTCTCACTGATCTGTATTGGAAATGGATTCTTTAAGCCAAATATCAGTACGCTCCTGGGGAACATCTATAACAGGGAAGATCTCAGGCCGTTGAAGGATAATGCCTATAATATCTTTTATATGGGCATCAATATAGGGGCGTTCATCTGCAATTTCGTTGCTGCCGCCCTTCGCAATAAATATGGGTGGGGCTGGGCCTTCGCTGCTGCGGGAATAGGACTGATCATTGGAATGATCGTGCTGGCGTCTTTCCTGAAGGAAGTGAGGATCGGTGAAGTGAAGAAGGAGAAGAGGCCGGAGGATATGTCCCTCAAACAAATATTCTCCTATGTATTCCTTCCGGCAATCATCGCTGCTTTTGTGGGATGGTTCATCCCGATGAAATTATTCGGAATGGCCGTAATGGGCAGCCAGGCAAATGATGCGTTCATCTTTGCGTGTTTACCCATCATCGCCTTTTATATTTCACTTTGGGTAAAGGCCAAGGGGCAGGACAAGAAGGGTATCGGATCCCTACTTTTTATCTTCGCCATTGCCATCGCCTTCTGGGCGATCTATAACCAGAATGCCACGGGCCTCACGCTCTGGGCTGAGAAACACACAGATCGAAAGGCATCTCCTACCACTGCCAAAATTACGAGCGTATTCTTTCCCCTTCAGGAAGTGAACGATACACCAAGGCTCGTGAATGAGGTGGATCAGTATTTCGTGGACGTGAAGGATAACTCGCCTGTGCTGCGGTTGGAAACGAGACTTGAATACAACCTGAATAAGGAAACACAGGCCAAACATCCCATCGATACGCTGACATATGGTGTCACGCAGGCCGGTAACCTGATTGACACCGGCTCGAAGAATGTGAAGGTACTGGGACCAGATCCATACTATAATAATGTACCGAAGGATCAGTGGCCACATGGGAAGAACGAGCAGCTCACGAATACGGAGCTCTTTCAATCGATCAATCCGCTCTTCATTGTATTGCTCACGCTGGTATTCGTACCGCTGTTCGGCTACCTGAGAAAAAGAGGAAAGGAGCCGACCACGGCTTCCAAATTCGGAATGGCCATGTTCATCTCGGGGCTGTCGGCCCTGGTGATGGTATTTGCTGTCATGTCCGTGCCTTCTATCTATGGACAAAAGACTTCTCCTCTCTGGCTTTGGGGTACCTATTTTGTATTTACAATAAGCGAGATATTCTTAAGTCCCATCGGGCTGTCCTTCGTGTCGAAGCTAGCCCCCGCACGGCTTACTGCCCTGATGATGGGCGGCTGGTTCCTCTCGACATCGATTGGGGGAAAAGTGGCGGGAGTGATGACTGGTTTCTGGGATGATTTCACAGACAAGAAGATGTTCTTTATGATATTGGTAGTGGCTGCGTTCATTGGTGGTATCCTGATCTATGTCAAGTTGAAATCCCTGAACCAGATTGTGAAGGATAAGACGGGATCAGCTTAAGAGAATTTGATAATTTGGCAATTTGATGATTTGATAATGATCCTCAATTCGAATAGTTATTACCTATCGGAGCACGCCGCATTGTCAAATTGCCAAATTATCAAATTGCTTAATTGCGGACAAATTCTTAATTAAATGAAAAGTGGCCCTTTGAGGCCACTTTTTTCCGCTAAGCAGTTAGATAGGCGGATACAAAACCAACGAATTACGACAAAAAGTTAAAGCAGTCAGTCATCAACAACGCGAAATCAAAGCATCCACGTAATGGGAGACAAGGGAAAATTGCAGGATGCTGCACGCTTTTTAGAATTTTTTTAAAAATAAAAGAGGCGACCCGTAAGTCGCCTCTTTTCTATTCTTTATAAGTCGTTTATGATCAAAACCAGCTACCCGTCCATTTCTTGTCAACTGGTTTACCCCGCATCTTCCTTACCCTTCTTCTCACTTCCGCCCTGTGGCGGCCCATCGAGATCAGCACAAGCGGGATAAATATCAGGGTAAGCGGTGGTATGCCGGCAAATGAGATCCATTTCCCACCCCAATGCCTCCGCATCGGCCGCCTCAATCTTTCCGCCATCAAGTACATACCCGGTACCATGAAGAGGGTCATGAAGAAGGCAAACGCGAGTCCGAAGATGATGGTCCAGGACAACGGCTTCCAGAAGGTAACGTTATCGCCTCCGAAGAAGATATGCGGATTCAGGTCGGAGAACATGGTGACGAAATTGATATTGAAACCTATTGCCAGCGGAATCAAGGCAAGGATCGCCGCGAGTGCAGTCAGCATGACCGGGATGATACGCGTCTTACCCGCCTGTATCACCGCCTCCCTCGTTTTCAGTCCTCTTGCCCGCAACTCATCGGCGAATTCAATCACCAGGATACCATTCTTCACAACGATACCGGCGAGCCCCACGATACCGATACCCGTCATGACCACCGATACCTCCATCCTCGTTACTGCGAAGCCCAACAGAACACCGATGACGCTGAATAATATTTCGGTCAGGATGATTACCGGCTTGCTGATCGAATTGAATTGAAGGACCAGGATGAAGATGATCGTCAGCAAGGCGATAACGAGCGCCTTACCCAGGAAGGCCCCTGTCTCAGCCTGCTGCTCGCCTTCACCCGTTTGTTTGATCGTTACATCATCCGGTTTGTTCTTGAAGTCCGCGATATGCAATGCCAGTTGTTCGTTCACCGCCGTAGGCGTGTATCCTTGCGAAAGCAATACATTCGAAGTAAGCGTGATCACACGCTTCTGGTTCTTCCTCTTCACACTACCCAGTGTACTGGTCAGGTCTATCCTTACCAATGAGCTAATGGGAATGCTCTTAACAGCGCCGCCGGAGGCCTGATCCTGGAAGCGGACATTCATATTGAGTAGGTCTACCAGGTTCTTCCGTTGAAGCTCTTCATTGCGAAGCTGGATCTTATATTCATCCTCACCATCCTTGACCTTCGAAACTTCACGCCCGAACAGGGCGGTCCGTATGGTCTGGCCCACTTGTGCCGTGCTTACGCCTTCCGAATTGGCTCTCTCACGATCCACGAAGAGGCTGATCTCGGGATTGCTGAGATCGACATCCATCTTCAGTTCTTCAACACCGGGCGTTTGTATGGAGTCCAGGAAATTCTTCAATGAAACAGCCGTCTTGATGAGCTCATCAAAATTTTCACTCGCGATTTCGATATTAACAGGCGGCTCGGTAGGAGGCCCGCCCTGCTCCTGGTTCACGGATAATTCCGCGCCGGGAATTCCTTTCACTACTGCGCGGATGGAATCCAGGTAG
Organism: Chitinophagaceae bacterium; assembly: GCA_035488975.1. Lineage (GTDB taxonomy): Bacteria > Bacteroidota > Bacteroidia > Chitinophagales > Chitinophagaceae > DATHKS01. Next base: position 5,258 of record DATHKS010000326.1, read on the forward strand.
GCGCTGGTCTTGGTGCCGGGTGGTCTCTTTTCGAACTCCACGAAGGACACCTGTATCCGTCCCAGTTCAGGACGCGTACTCCTATCCCCACTCTGCGGATCTCCCGCGCCGATCGCGATATTGGTGATCACGCTTTCCACGGCCGGGTTCTTCTTACCGGTCTTCGTATCGATCCCCAGTACCTTGTACACTTTATCCTCGAGGGTACGTGTGATCGAATCGGTATAGTCTACCGCAGTACCTACAGGAAGTTTAAGATAAACATATATCTGGTTAGGTTCTCCACTCGGGAAGAACACCACGGGAACCTTTCTTACCATGAACAATACAACGGAGAATACGAGTAATCCGACGGTGCCAAGCAGGAGAAAGACGGGTCTCCATCCTTTCAGCGCCCAGCGCAATAGGCTTTCGTAGTGACCCATGATCCACGGCAACACCCTGTTCTGGAAGGCGTGTATCCATCCCTCCAGTACATACACGTTCAATATCCACAAGAGTCCGAGCGTGATCAGCATGTTCCCGGCAAAGGGAACACCGATCAGGTCGAAGAATATCCCGAAACCGATAGTGATCCAGAAACCGGGCTTCCGGAAGATATCTGATTTCTTTTTTACATGTCCCTCGTCGGGATGGTTCATGAAGTCAACTGCGAAGACCGGGTTCATGATGAACGCCACGATCAAAGAGGCGGCGAGGGTAAAGATGAGCATCGCCGGCAGGTACACCATGAACTTGCCGATGATACCCGGCCAGAACAGGAGCGGGAAGAATGGCGCAAGAGTGGTTAGCGTTCCCGCGAGTACGGGAATGAAGACCTCGCCTGCCGCCATCATCGCCGAGCGTTGCGCACTTAATTTTCCCTTATTCTCCACGAAGATCCGGTGCGTGTTCTCGATCACCACGATCGCGTCATCCACGATGATACCCAGGCCGAACAGCAGGGCGAACAACACGATGAAGTTTAGCGTTACGTGCGACCCGATGATCAGATCCGCGGCCGGGAGGAACACGAAGGCCACGAACATACTAAGCGGAACGGATAGGGCCACGAAGAAGGCATTCGTGACACCCATGAAAAACATCAGGATGATCAGCACCAGTATGAATCCGATCACGATCGAATTGACCAGGTCCTTGAAAGATGTACGGGTTTGATTGCTCTGGTCGCCGGTGACGCGAACATCGAGATCGCGGGGAAACTGCGCCTTTCTTAATTCTTCCGTTGCCGCCTTCACGTGGTCCGAGGTCTCGATCAGGTTCTCACCCGCACGCTTAATGATATTAAGGGTGATGACATTCTTGCCATCGAGACGCGCATAGCTTTCATTTTCCTTTACGGTATCTTTTATCGTTGCAATATCCTTGAGGTAGATCGGGGCGCCTTTACTATTGCGTACAACGATCTTCTCCAGGTCGAATGAGGTCTTTATCTGTCCTTTGAGCTGCAGGGTCCTCTTCATATTCCCAACCTCGAGCAAGCCGCCGGATACATCCAGGTTCTCCGTGCTCACCGCCTGCGCGATGTTATCGAAGGTGACGCCCGTTGCTTCCATGCGGTTATTGTCGACATTGATCTGGAATTCCCTTTCCGGCGCACCGACGAGATCCACGCGATTGATCTCGGTAAGTTCCTCCAGTTTGTCCTGCAGGTCGTCGGCATATTTCTTCAGGCGCATCATGTCGTAGTCGCCGCTTAGATTCACGTACATGATGGGCTGATCGGAGAAACTTACTTCGAGAGCCGTGGGCTCTTCCGTCAGGTCGGTCGGCAGATCCTGCTTAGCCTTGTCGATCGCGTCTTTCACTTTCTGCAGGGCCACGTCAACTTTTACATCGGTACCGAATTCAACGGTAATGGCTGAATAATCCTGTACGGAAGTACTGGTGGTCTTATTGACTTTTGCGCCGGTGATTCCTTTGATCTGTTTCTCGATCGGTTGTGTCACCAGGTTCTCCATGTCCTTTGGAGAATTACCAACATAGATGGTCTGTATATAGATGGTCGGTATTACGATATCAGGGAACTGCTCTTTGGGAAGCGTGACGAACTGGACAACGCCCCACAGGCTCACGAAGAGCATCAGCAGGTATACCGAGGTCTTATTCTTTATCGACCAGGTCGTCGGTTTGAACTCCTTGAATTTGCCGGTTAAATTTTCAAAACTACTCATACAATTGGTTTAATGATTTTGTAACCATTCGAACTTCCTTCTGTTTATGACTGGTTCACGGCTTCTTTCTTACACATTTATTTCGCGTCGGTCGTGATCGGCTGCCCTTCGTATAAATTCTGGAAGCCTTCGGTGATGACTACGTCTCCTGGCTGGAGGCCGCTCTTCACTTCGAGTTTATTGCCATACAACTGACCAATAATTATCTGCCTCTTCTTGGCTACCTGGCGATTGCCTTCTTTAGCGGCTATCATCACGTACTTTCCTTTCTCGTCATTCTGGATGGTGTTGATGGGAATGGTGATCGCATTAGGCGCATTGTAATCCTGGATATTCACCAGGGCCACCTGGTTAGGACGAAGGTCCTTGTCGAAGGGAAGTTTTCCCTCCACATAGAACGCGCGTGTAACGGGGTCGATGAGCCTGCCGGCGACGCTGACCTTCGTCATGATCACCTTGTTATTTGCCTCGGGAAGTGTCACCCTTAGGGCCTTGCCAACCTGTACGCGGTCGAGATAATTTTCCGGGACCTGTACCAATATCTTGAGCTCGGATGTATTGACGATCTGTATCTGTGTGCCGCCGGCAGAGAATAACTCACCCGCACGGACATTCACCGTATTCACCGTTCCGCTTATTTCTGCCGTTACGGTGGTGAAGCCTACTTGCTCCTGCGCGAGTTGAACGCCGGCCTGTGCCGCATTGAGCTGGCTTTGAAGCGCCGCAACATTTGTCTTTGCATTGAGTACCTGGATCTCGGTGCCGATATTTTGCTTCCAGAGATTCTGTTGGCGTTCGTAGATACTTTCTGCCTGTTCCAGCTGCGCCTTCAGACCGCTGATCTGTTGCTGGGCCTGCAACAGCTGTTGCCGTTGTACTACATCGTCGAGCTTAAGGAGTGTTTGTCCCCGGCGAACGACATCGCCCTGTTTTACATAGACCGCTCTTACTACGCCACCCTGTCCTTTGGATGAGGCGTAGGCCACGTTCTGTGCATCGATCTTTCCTTGCAGATCGATGAAATGCGTGAATGTATCCATGGCGACGGTTGACAATGCCACGAGTTTTGGCTTCTGCGTCTCCGCGGTGGGATCGAGCTTGACGATCTCTTCCTGCAGCTTGACCACCTTGGCGTTTATATCTGTCTGCTGAGCCTTCAGTTTTTCGAGACTTGCTTTCTTATCGCCAAGCTCGCTCTTCTTATCCTTCGCGCTATCGCCACAGGCGGTCGCCAGCAGGACAAGGGAAGCACCCAGGGCTATATTCAATACCTTTTTCATGTTGTTTGATTTATTGGTCATGACGTTGATTTTGGCTGTTAAAGTTTCCCCGTTGCTTTCAGGAAATCGGTTTTTGCGATTATGGCGTTATAAAGGGCGTTGACGTAATCGGTCTGCGCTGTCTTCAGGTCGGTCTGAGCAGTGTTGATCTCCTGTTGGTTGCCGGTTCCCACTTCATACTTCTTCTTTGTCTGCTGGTACACCATTTCGGCCAGGTCCATATTCTTCTTCTGGTAATCGAGAGTGGATATAGCGGAATTGAAATTGTTCTTTGCCGTCTGCACCTCGTTATCGATGGAAAGTTTCAATGCCTCGATCTGGTTGTCGGTCTTCTCCACTTCTATCTGTGCCTGCCTGATCTTTGCACGGGTAGAGAATCCGTTGAAGAGTGGAATGGACATATTCACACCTACGGAGGAGACGCTGTACCATTGACCATTTCCAAAGAAGTCGAACTTATCACGCTGTGCATTCTTTGCATAGTTCCCATTGAGGGAGATCGTTGGAATCTGGCTGAGTTTATAGCGTTTGACATTATATTGATTCAACTTCTGACCGAGCTGTACGTATTGAAAGTCGCGGCGGTCTTCATATTTATACTCGGTGGCTTCCAGCATTCCGTCCCGTATCTGGTCATAATTGAGACTATCGGTAAGAACGAGTTCATCCCGCACGGGCATGCCGATCAGTACCTTTAGTCCATAATATCCATTTGAGATTTCGTTGAGTACCCTTGTCTTTTCCGACTGCAGGTTGGTGGCCTGTACGCTGAGCCTGTCGAGATCGAGTTTCTCTGTAAAGCCGTTGTCATACATGACCTTGGTATCGTGGGCAAGTTTATTTAGTCTTTCGATGTTTGCATCGAGCAGCTCCACCTGTGTCTTGCTGACCACCAGTTGATAATAGACCTTGTGAATATTTACCCGGATGGCCTCCTGGGTCAGTTCGACATTCTTGGCTTTCCAGTCCAGTGTGGTAGAGCGTGCCTGCAGGCCGACGAACACCTGGCCGTCGAAAAGGATCTGGCTTAGCGTTACGCCTGCGCTGGCGCTGTACTTTGTTCCGAACTGCGCGGCGATGAATCCAAAATCATCGGGCATGACGACGGGGTTCCCGCTGCCGTCCTTTACACCTTCGTCGATCAGCACCTGGTAGGTAGCCGGGGAGATAAAGTTGGGAATGACCTGCGTGGCCACGTTGGGATTATAGGTGGCGCCAATACTTCCGTTGATATGCGGGTAGGCGCTGGCGGTGACTTCACGGTTTACCTGTTGCTGAAGTTTTACATCGAGCAATGCATTCTTGACATCCACATTATTCTTGGCGGCAAAGTCAATGGCTTGTTGAAGGGAGAATTCATAGTGATGTGCCGTTCGAACGGTATCTCCCTTTTGTTCCGGGCGTTGGGCCATACCGAGCAGTGGCAGTAATGCCATACCCGTAAGCCAGACAACACTTTTACTTTTTGCTCTCTTCATAATTAAGGTTTTTTTGACGTTGTTGGTTGTATTTCTGAATGAGTTTATTTCCTTTGATCGTTGCGAGGCCATACACGAAATGCTCGATGATATAGCCGGATGTATCGCCGAGATTATACTTTCCTGGAGGGAATACTGTCACATTGAAAGGGATCATAGTGGATTCGAGACGGAACTTCACCATTACATCAACGTTGATATCGGCGCGATAGAGTTCGTCCTTGATGCCCCATTCAATATTCCTTTTAATGGTCTGGGCGAGGAACTTGTCCTTGTGGTCAAGGAACCGCAGGTAAGAGCGGAAATGGAATTTTTCGAGGTCGTGAAGCAGCATGGGGTTCATGTTATTGAATTCGCCCATTATTCGTTCCCACATAATGAAGATCTCATGAATGGCATCCTTGGCATCCTTCTGGCAGCTGGCGCAATCCGACTCGATCATACCTATGTGGCCTTCTACCACTGCCTCGACCAGTTCGTCTTTATCGGCATAATAATGGTATAATGTCTTCTTCGACATCCCCAGCCCATTGGCGATATCATCCATGGATACTGACCGAACACCGAACTGCATGAACAACTGCTCCGCCTTCACCAATATGCGTTCTTTCGCCTCCATAATTCAAATTGAAGGGCAAAACTAGGGAAACTTTTTTCGTTACCAAAGTTTCCACCCCCTTTTTTCGCGTTCTGCGCATTTTAACATACAGACAACGTGGAGAACGTGAATCGTGAATCGTCAATCGTGAATAGCGGCAGCTTTGCAGGTTTCGTCGTTCCTCCCGGCTGAAGCCTAATTCCTAATTCCTGATTCCCAATTCCCTGTATTTAACATCCGAACATTCGTTTTTTCCCGCCTGCAAAGCTGCCGCTATTCACGATTGACGATTCACGTTTTCCAGTACCTTCGCCCTGATGAGCAAGAACATTACTAACTATGTGCCCAGGGAGCGATTCAAGTGGAAGAAGATCTTCCAGTATTTCCTCCAGGGGTTATTGATCATCGCCCCAATTGCCATCACGGGGTATGCGATCTACTGGGTGGTGTCGACGGTGGATAGCTGGCTTCCGATATTCAGGGAGCCCATAAAGGACATGCAGGGAAATGTGCTCGGCTATACGGTGAAGAACTACGGGCTCGGCTTCGTTATCGTGCTGGCGACTATCATTATCATCGGCTATCTCAGCTCCTTCTTCATTCAATCCAAGATCTTCAACCTGTTCGATTCCTGGCTGGAGAAGACCCCGGGGATCAAGTTCGTGTACTCTTCCATACGGGATGTGTTCGGCGCCTTTGCCGATAAAAAGAAATTCAACCAGGCCATTCTTGCCAGCGTATATGCGCCGGATGTCTGGATCGTTGGCTTCCTCACCGATGAGGAGATGCAGAAGTTCGACCTGGGCGCCGATAAGGTGGCGGTCTATGTGCCCCTCTCCTATAGTTTTGCCGGGCAGTTATACATCCTGCCGAGGGAGAATCTCCGCAAGATCGAAAAGATCTCCTCGGGTGACGCCATGAAATATGCCGTGACCGGCGGCGTGGTCGACCTCGATGAAGAAACGCCAAAGCAAGGTGGAAAAACCCCTTGATCCCTTTCATTGATGGAGTAAGATTGCATTTCGAAATTCATCGAGATGCGAAAATTCTTGCTGTATTGCCTTTTATTTTTCTACCCCTTATCATCCTTTAGCTGGGGCTTCTTCGCGCACCGGAGGATCAATTATTACGCGGTCTTCCTATTGCCGCCAGAGATGATGGCGCTGTACAAGCCATTCATCGGGTTTTTGGAGGAGCATGCCGTGGACCCGGATAAAAGACGTTATGCCATACCACAGGAGGCGCCGCGTCATTATCTCGACATTGATCACTATGCGGCGGGTGGGGCCGATCCGGCACAGGTTCTTCCCCGGAGATGGAATGATGCGGTGAAGAAATTTTCCGCGGATACATTGAATGCACATGGGATCGTGCCGTGGTGGCTGCAGACCATGCTCTTTCGCTTAACGGCTGCCTTCAGGGAAAGAGACCAGGGGAAGATTCTTAAATATTCCGCAGAATTGGGCCATTATATTGCCGACTCGCATGTTCCGCTCCACGCAAGCAGCAATCATAACGGGCAGTACACCGATCAAAAGGGGATTCATGGCTTCTGGGAGAGCCGGCTTCCCGAGCTTCTTGCCGAAAGGGATTGGGACTTCTTTATCGGCACGGCGGTTTATATCCGGAACCCGGTCGATTTCATATGGGCCCGTGTTCTCGAAAGTGCGGCTGCTTCAGATTCAGTCTTGAAATTCGAGAAGAAACTTTCCCTTTCATTCCCGGCCGACATGCGGTATTCTTTCGAAGAAAGGAATCATGTACTGGTCCGGCAATACTCTGTTGCCTACTCAGAAGCTTACAATAATATGCTGAATGGGATGGTGGAACGAAGAATGCGCCAATCCATTTTCGCAGTCGCCTCCTTCTGGTACACGGCCTGGGTGAACGCCGGCCAACCCGATCTCCACCAGCTTGCCCATGTGGACCTCTCCGCGGAAGACCTGAAAGAGTTCGGAGACCTGAACAATGCATGGAAGAAAGCGGGCGGAGCGGAGGGGGACGACGGGAATTTCCGGGATTGAGAAGGTTACAGTGGGATTTAGAGGGAGGGTTGTGTAGGACAATTTATATTACGGCAGACCGGGAATTTTCCCGGAGCATGAAAAAATCTTCATTATGTGTAGTAATTGAGATTTGATTGGATATGCTTTAGGTGGCTGGAAGTGAAACGTGAATCTGCTTACGTTAAGATTTGAGCGTGGGGGTTCACGTTTCACATTATTATTGATACTGTATCCAAAATGATTAATGAGATCACGGCCAATTTATGCTCGTTAATCTTTCCGTTTTTTACTTTTTTGTTCTGGTGATTTTCCCTTGGTTTCGCTGGCTTGGCAGCCGATATTTGTTTCACGATTAATTAATCATTTTAAGTCTCTGTTTTACGTGAATTGATACGGGCTCAAACAGCTGAACAGTCCCGGGACGATCCCTGGGAGGGTGGTTAGCATGCAGTGTGCTTCTGTTTAAAGTGTCGAATGATACTTCGGACAGGTTGCAGTTATTTTCCTGCATGTAAAACAACCTCAGACGAAAAAGGTGGTGGTGGAGGGGGAGGGAGGGCCCCGCCAGGGGTTCGGTCAACTACACGAAGTCCAAATCCTTTATAAAACATCTCCGATCCTTGTCAGTTCAGCACTCCTGGCCCTGCCTGTAAATTTAATCCCAACTCCACATATTACGGAGCAATATTCCTGTCAACCACCCACTTATCAACTTCTTACCTTACCAAACCCCTTTAACGTATTACCTTATCAACTTCTCAACCAATCAACTTATCAACCTCTCAATCAATCAACTTATCAACTTTACTGCTCTCTACCCCAGGCAGAACCTGCATCCCCCTAAAATCCCCTTAGGTTGAAGAAAACCAGCCGCCGGCAACTTATCTTTGCGGCTCCTTACAACTTAATTGGATCCATTCATGAAGTCATTGACAATGCAGGTTCATAATTTCAACGCCGGACCGTCCATTCTTCCCCGGGAAGTATTTGAGGAGGCCAGTCGCGCTGTTCTCAATTTCAACGACACCGGGTTGTCGATCCTGGAAATCGGACATCGTACGCCGCTCTTCGAAGGAGTATTGAATGAGGCTATCAGCCTGGTAAAGGAATTGATGAATCTCGAATCCGACCGGGAAGTCCTGTTCCTGCACGGTGGAGCATCCACACAGTTCATGCAGGTTCCGATGAACCTCCTCAACGAAAATGAACTTGCCGCCTATACCGATACCGACGTATGGGGAACTAAGGCGATTAAAGAAGCCAAATTATTTGGCCACGTGGAAGTAGTCTGCAGCAGCAAAGACAAGAATTATACCTACCTGCCAAAGGAATTTCATGTTCCCGCGACAGCGAAATACCTTCATATTACCACCAACAATACCATCTATGGTACACAATGGCAGGACCTGGATATGTTTACGAAATACCAGGTGCCTCTTGTTGCCGATATGAGCAGTGATATATTGAGTCGTCAAATTGATTTCAATGCATTCGATCTCATCTTCGCCGGCGCACAGAAAAATCTCGGCGCGGCCGGTGTCAACCTCGTGGTGGTCAATAAGAATATTCTTGGTAAAGTAGACCGGAAGATTCCTACCATGCTGGACTACCGCATTCATATCGAGAATGGCTCGATGGTGAACACTCCGCCCGTCTTTGCTATCTACGTCTGCATGCTTACCCTTCGCTGGCTCAAGGAAAATGGCGGAATTGCCACGGCGGAGAAGAACAATAATGCCAAGGCAAAATTATTTTACGATACATTGGACAGTCTCCCGATCTTCAAAGGAACCGTTGCCAGGGAAGACCGGAGTAAGATGAATGCCGTATTCGTAATGGAAGATGCCGCGCTGGAGAAGAAGTTCGCCGAACTATGCAAGAAAGAAGGCCTCTACGGTGTAAAAGGCCATCGAAGCGTCGGCGGCTTCAGGATCTCCATGTACAATGCCCTGGCCCTGGATAGCGTTGTCGTCCTGACCGATCTCATGAAATATTTCGCACAACAGCACGGATAATAATTAAAAAGTTCTTACAATATTCGATTAATGGCACAGATCAGACCTTTTAGAGCCGTCAGACCAACAAAAGACCTGGCAGGAAAAGTAGCAGCAAGACCCTATGATGTTCTCAATAGCGAGGAAGCCAGGGAAGAAGTAAAAGACAACCCCGTATCCTTTCTCCATGTAACCAAGGCAGAGGTCGACCTTCCCGAAGGCACAGATATTCACAGCCAGGCGGTATATGATAGGGCTGGGAAAAATCTCCAGGACTTCATTGAACGCGGAATCCTGTTCGCCGAGGAAAAACCCTGCTATTATATTTACCAGCTTATCATGAATGGCCGTAGCCAGACTGGCCTCGTCTGCGTATCCTCGGTAAAGGATTACTTTGACGGAGTGATCAAGAAACATGAATTGACAAGACCGGAAAAGGAGAAGGACCGTATCGATCATATGAAGACGATATTGGCGCAGACGGGCAATGTTTTCCTTGCCTACAATAACGTTACTGCGATCGATTCCCTCATCTACAATTGGAAAAATTCGCATCCGGCCGACTATAATTTCACAGCTACTGACGACATCAGGCATACCATCTGGGTGATCAATGATGATGCGGTGAATGACGAGATCACCCGGTTGTTCGCCGAGAAAGTTCCTGCCACCTATATAGCCGACGGTCATCACCGGGCAGCATCGGCGGCAAAAGTGAGCAAGGCCCTGCCGGGAAACGAGGAGGCCGGCTATTTCCTCACGACCATCTTCCCGGCCAGTGAATTGGCGATCATGGACTATAATCGCCTCGTGAAGGATCTCAATCACCACGACCTGGATGACTTCATCAGCGCGCTACAGGATGATTTCATGATCACTCAAAGTCCCGAGCCCGTAAAACCCGCGCGCCTGCATGAGTTCGGCATGTATTTGGATAAACAATGGTACTTTCTTACATCGCGGAAGGACACCTATTCCACTGATCCCATTGGCGTCCTCGACGTGACGATTCTTTCGCATAATATTTTGGATAAATTACTTGATATCAAAGACCAGCGGACAGACAAGAGGATCGACTTCGTTGGAGGCATAAGAGGCCTGGAAGAATTGGAAAAAAGAGTGGATAGCGGCGAGATGAAAGTGGCGTTCAGCCTGTATCCCGTGACCATTCAACAGTTGTTCAACATTGCCGACAGCGGGAATGTGATGCCACCTAAAAGCACCTGGTTCGAACCAAAATTGAGAGATGGGCTCCTGACGCATATGCTTTGATCGCATTCTCGAGGACAGGCCCTCAAAATATTGTTATATTTCATCAGGGCAGGTGATCCCTGCTCATTTGAATCTAATTTGGCAACATGAAAAAATATATTTCCCTCGTTACTGCTCTCCTGTTCACCCTTTCTGTTTTTGCACAGACCGAAGATGCAAAGACGCTGCATGAAACGGCCAAAACATTCATGCGCTCCGGTGATTTTGACAATGCGATCGTTGTCCTGACACGAGCATTGCAGCAGGATAAGAACAATCTCGAGATACAAAAGGACCTCGTGATGAGTTACTATTTAAAGAGAGACTATGCGAAGGCCCTGGATGGCGTTAAGGTATTGGTCGAGCGCGATGATGCCGATGTTGTTACCTTCCAGATAGCCGGAAATGTTTATAAGGCGCTTGAACAATTGAAGGAATGTGATAGAGTGTACAAGAAAGGGCTGAAGAAATTTCCGCGCAGCGGACCACTATACAGCGAGTACGGTGAATTGCTCTGGTCGGCCAAGGATTTCTCCGCCATCCAGCAATGGGAAAAGGGCATACAGGTGGACCCGGCCTATGGCGGCAATTATTACAATGCGGCACTGTATTATTTCTATGCAAAGGATAAGGTATGGAGCCTGCTCTATGGTGAAATATTCGTGAACATGGAAAGCCTCTCTGAAAGAGGTGCGGAAATGAAGAAATTATTATTGCAGGGCTATAAAGAGAAACTATTCGCGGAAGCGGATATTATGAAAGGCGAGGAGAAGAACAAGAGCGAATTTGCAAAGAACTTCCTCCTGGCAATGAACAAGCAGTCTGCCCTCGTCAACAATGGAGTGACCGTTGAGACACTTACAATGATACGCTCTCGTTTCATCCTGGATTGGTTTCAGAATAACGCAGGAAAATTCCCCTTCCGTCTCTTCGACTATCAACGCCAGCTTCTTCAGGCCGGCATGTTCGATGCATACAATCAATGGCTGTTTGGACCAGTAGATAACCTGGCCGCCTATGACAACTGGACGAAGACGCATGCCGAGCAATACGAGGCTCTCAATACTTTTCAGCGCAGCCGCGTATTCAGGATGCCACCGGGACAATATTATCAGGTGAACTGATCCGTTAGGAAAATAAATCGCGCACATCCCGGTCCCGACACCCCTGGTGTCGGGACTTTTTTATGTTTTCTTTTTTACCTAATTTGTCCGTTCAACAACCCTCATCTTTCATCACCGCCCCGCTCAACGATTGTATCATGACTGAACCCCGCAGATTGTTTGATTGTCTCGCCTGGCACCTCGAGAGAGAGCCCATGGACGTTATGCTGGCAGGAAAGGAAAGCGGCAAATGGAAAAAATTCAGTACCCGCGAGGTAGAACATACCGTGAATGAACTCAGTGCCGGCCTGCTGAGCCTGGGATTAAGCGGTAACGATATGACGGTGGAAGGGCGCGACAAGGTCGCAATACTTTGTAAGAACCGGCCGGAATGGATAATGCTCGATCTTGCCGTTCAACAGATCGGCTTGATACTGGTTCCTGTTTATCCCACCATCAACGTCAACGAGCTCGAGTTCATACTACAGGATGCCGGCGTTAAGGCCGTCTTCGTGAATGACGAGGCGCTTTATCTCAAAGTACTTAGCCTGAAAGAAAGGGTCCCTACCCTGCAGTTCATCTTCACCTTCGACTATGTTCCGAATGCCAAACACTGGAGAGAAGTATCGTCGATGAGCACACCCGCATTACAGGCGCAGATAAAACCACTGGCGGATAAGGTTGCCTACGAGGATGTCGCAACAATCCTGTATACCTCGGGTACCACAGGCACGCCAAAGGGCGTAATGATGACGCACCGGAACATAATATCGAATGTGGTAGCCTGCCTGCCCTGTTTTCCCCCCGGAGAAAACATGAGGGCCCTGAGTTTCCTGCCGCTCAATCATATCTTCGAAAAGATGGTCACCTATATCTATCTCTTCAGAGGAACGGAAGTGTATTACGCCGAGAGTCTCGATACGATCGGGGACAACCTGAAAGAAGTGAAACCCGATATCTTCACCACCGTACCCCGTTTGTTGGAGAAAGTGTATGACCGCATTATGCAGAAAGGAGGCGAACTGACCGGGCTGAAGAAGAAACTATTCTTTTGGGCGCATGGCCTGGCAGAGAAATTCGAGATCAACAAGAAACAAGGGATCGGCTACACCATGCAACTGGCCCTTGCGAATAAAATAATTTTCAGTAAATGGAGGGAAGGCCTGGGAAATAATATCAAATGCATTGTATCCGGTGGCGCCGCCTGCCAGGTGCGACTTATTCGCATCTTTACTGCAGCGAAGATCCCCGTGATGGAAGGATATGGATTAACAGAAACATCCCCCGTTATCGCGGTGAACCGGTACCAGGAGAAAGACAGGAAGTTTGGGACGGTGGGACCGTTGATCGATGGCGTGGAAGTGAAGATCGCCGAAGATGGAGAGATATTATGTAAAGGACCCAACGTAATGTTGGGATATTACAAGAGACCTGACCTAACGGCGGAAGCCATAGCCGACGACTGGTTCCATACCGGCGACATCGGCACATGGGTAGACGAGAGGTTCCTCAAGATCACAGATCGCAAAAAGGAATTATTCAAGACGAGCGGGGGCAAGTACGTGGCGCCGCTTCCTATTGAGAACAAGCTGAAGGAATCTCCTTTCATTGAACAGGTAATGATAGTCGGACCGGAAAGAAAATTCGTAGGCGCATTGATCATTCCCTCATTTCCGAACCTGCGTGACTGGATGCGCCAGCACAATATCAAGGACGGGAGTAACGAAGAGATAATCTGTAATCAAAAAGTGCTCGATCTCTACAAGGACATCGTGGAGAGTTTCAACAAATATTTCAACCACGTGGAGCAGGTGAAGAAATTCGAGCTTCTTTCAAATGAATGGGGCATCGACACTGGTGAATTGACACCGAAGCTTTCCATGAAGAGGAAGGTGATCAGTGAGAAATACAGGGATGCGATCGAGAGGATATACGTGTAGAAGATTTTCGACTGGGGCAATTCAAAATTCAAAAGTAAAAAGTAAAAAATAGGAGCTGCTCTCCTACAATTACCAATTGGCTGTTTGCCGGCCTTGTCCGCTTTTTCGAATTCCTTTCGCGGACAGGCAACGGGCGCAGAAAAAAAGTTGTCAATGATTAAAACTTCCAATGGCAACGCGTCTTCTTTTACTGTCGGTCATTCTATGCCTCTCAACACCCTCCTGCAAAAAAGTCTCTATAGCGGCCAATATTCCTCTGTGTATAAGACAAGATATCTCTTCGCACGCTAAGAATGATAGCTGGGAAGTAGGAAGCGTGGACGAATATCGTTTCCACGACAGCCTGGTCTATAACTACACGCCTGACGGACGCATAATGGTCGATGGCACGGCCCTGGTCAAGGATGAAAATTGTCACCCTGTTTGCAGTTTCGGGGGTCTTGGAG
>DATHKS010000327.1:0-3615 GCA_035488975.1 Chitinophagaceae bacterium
GTTAATAAGTTGACAAGTTGGTAAGGCGGTAAGTTCGCAGGTTGATAAGTTGATAAGTTGACAGGTTGATAAGGTGATAGTCTCTCCGACGCTTAATGCGTAGTAGTATTTTCTAGTTCTTAAATTTTTTTAAGGCGTCAAAATAAAATCGTTGGTGCTGCGATCGCAACTAATCAACTAATCAACTAATCAACTAATCAACTAATCAACTATTCAACCAACACCGCCTTCTCCATTATTAAAAACACAAACTCCCTCACCGGCACTCCAAATTTTCCATCTTCGGGAAATGGTTCCGTAACGCCGGTGTCACGATACCCCTGCCGCTCGTACCACGCGATCAGCTCGGGCCGGAGTGATACTACCCGCATGAAAATGGCCGAACATCCATTTTCTCTTGCATAGGTCTCCGCGGCCGTCATCAACCTCTTACCCGTGCCCTTAGCCTGTAAGAGCGGGGAAACGCTCAGCATGCCCAGGTATAATTTATCTATCTTTTTTTGAAGAAATACGCAGCCTTCCATTCGTCCTTCGTCATCCACGCTTTTAAGGAAGACGGCGCCGGGACTATGCAAGAGCTCATTGAGTGTGGGCTCGTCGGTGCGAAGCTGCCCGGCAATAAGGTCGGCCTCGGTGGTCCAGCCTTTCTTTGAGGCATCACCGCGATACGCACTATTGAGAAGAGAGACCAGTTGGGGAATGTCTTGTTCGGTTGCAGTAACAATTGGCATGGGGCAAATTTAATTCATTCCTCAACGTGAAAACGTGAATCGGAGTCGTGAAAACGTGAATCGTCAATCGTGAATACACCCTATTATCAGAATATTCGAATCGAGCAAGGTTCTGTTCTAATCAATTCGAATATTCTTATGCCGGAGTGTGGTATTCACGATCTGCCTGCCGGCAGGCAGGTTGACGTTTCACGATTGACGATTCTCGTTCAGCAATGCCCCAGCAGATAATACACTATGGCAAAGATAGCGAGGAAGCCAAGGCAGCCTCCGCCCCATTTATAGCCCGCATACCCGGCGATCATTGTTCGCATCCAATTTCTCATACGATGAATTTTTAGTTCTGCCAATGTATTAGAAAATGATGCCATAATATGAAGGACGCGATTTACTCTCCTATTTTTCTCGCTATCCGTAAATATTCTTCTTCAAAATTTTGGGCAGCCTGGCGGGGGAAAGTATCGGTATTGGGAAATACGAATTCATCTCCCGGTTCGGGATTCATCTGTTCCTGCAAAGAATCCCATTTTCTCATCCAGCTATCATAGTGAACCAGGAGGGCCCGCGCATCGTCACGGTGACGGTCCCCGAGCACCAGGGCATTTTCATTAAGCAATTCATGCATCCGCTCATTGTATTTCCGCAGGAGGCAGGCCTTCTCGAATGTCCGGCCTCCCTGCAGGTAGTCCCGGTAGGCAATGCCCGAAAGGTTTAAGTTGTTGAATATTTCCTGGAAGAGCTCATTTTTAGTCATAGTATGTCGAATGTTTGCGCGAGTAAAATCCTGACAAAACGCTTGGGCATCCACACGTATCCCTGTTGTCAAATTTCCCCAATCCATCCCGTTATAGTACAATTTTTATTTTTTGACCAGGGAATTCAAGGGCCCTTATTTGGCATGAAATTCTGTCCTTGAGGGAAAAAAATGGACATGAAGCGTATCTGTAACAGTTTGATCATCCTGCTGTCCGCATTTTTTCTTTTTAATTGTGCCAGTTGCGACCAACCCGCTCAACCTGTTAAACCCGTTAAGGCTGTAAAGAAGAAGCCGGTGCAACGGTCGAGGAAGAAACCCGCTGAATTCACCTTTCACCGGGTGAAGGCCAGGAAATGGATAAAGGTGGAGGACACCGCATCGCGCACGAGGGAACAGCATATCGTAGCATCAGTGAACCGGGCAGATCTCGCACATATTGCGGCCATGGATTCGATATTGGTGCCCGATGATCTGTCCGGGGATATCGAATTCTATCTTCCATTTCCCACCGATGTTCCCTACCTGGAGCCGATAGATAAGATCATCTTTTTCTCCTATCCTGCGCAGGCCTTCGGGGCCTATGAGAATGGCCAGTTAGTGTATGCCGGCCCTACCAGCATGGGCAGAAAGAAAGACCCCACGCCGACGGGACTATTCTATGCCAACTGGAAGGCGGAACAGACGACGAGCACCTTCAATGACGAGTGGGATCTCCGGTGGAATGTGAATATTCAGAATAAGGAAGGTATTGGCTGGCATCAATATGACCTACCCGGCTATCCTGCATCGCATTCCTGCCTGCGGTTGCTGGAAGAAGATGCACGGGTATTATATAAATGGGCCGATGAGTGGAACATCAAAGGCACGGATGATATAAGGTCGCGGGGCACACCCGTGATAGTCTTCGGCGAATATGACTTCAGCGGCAAGAGGCCCTGGTCCAAATTGAAGGAGGACCCGCATGCGCTCGATATCCGGCCTGTCGATATAGAGACGCTCGTGAAACCACATTTCGACGACATTCTTGCCCAGCAAGAAAAGCGGGAGGCCCTGATGACTAAAAAGCCGTGATCGGGCATAGCCGGTGATGTAATCTTCTAAGGATGATTTTTTACTTTAATTTTAGGCCTCTTCAATCATTCTTATGTCAATAACACGCAAGGGGTTTAATCCTTCATCGAAAGCCAATAACGACACAGGTTTTGGCACCGGTGTGAGTGCGAATGGCGGACGCTTCGTCAACCGCGATGGTAGCTTCAACCTGGTAAAGGAGGGGGCCTCGTTCTGGGACAGGTTCAGCTTGTTTCATAGCATGCTGAATATGTCCGTCTGGAAATTCATCGGCGTGATCGTTTTGTTCTATCTCGCCATTAACCTGGTCTATACATCCATCTACTTCGCCGTGGGAGTAGGCTCTGATAGTTTCCAGGGCATCATCGGCGTTACCGCATGGCAGCGATTCAAGGAAATATATTTCTTCAGTACGGAGACCTTCACCACCGTCGGGTATGGCCGGGTGAACCCCATCGGCGATGGAGTGAACATGGTAGCCGCGATTGAAGCGATGAGCGGATTCCTCTCGTTCGCTGTTGCAACCGGTCTCATCTATGGCCGGTTCGCAAAACCCAAATCGCATATCGTCTTCAGCGATCGGGCGTTGATCGCTCCGTTCCAGGAAAAGTCGGCATTCATGTTCCGTCTCGCGTCGTATAAGGATAATCACAATCTTACCAGTGCAGAGATCAAGGTAAATCTGGCCATGCAGCAGGAGGTGAACGGGAAGATGACTTACCAGTTCTTTGAATTGGAACTGGAGAGATCGAAGGTGGATACCCTGATGATGAACTGGACCGTAGTGCACCCCATCACCGAAAACAGCCCGTTGAATGGTTTTTCACCGGATGACTATCGCACGGCGGATGTGGAGGTGTATGTGCAGGTACGCGGCTACGACGATGTCTATTCGACTAATGTCATCCAGCGAACATCCTACACGTACGAAGAAATCATCTTCGATGCTAAGTTTATTTCGATGTACCATGAAAGCGAGGACAGGAGAACAACCATTCTCGAATTGGACAAGCTTAGCGCCTATAAAACATTGTCCACACAGGAAACAATAAAAAG
>DATHKS010000328.1:0-7281 GCA_035488975.1 Chitinophagaceae bacterium
CACTATTCTGGTTGACACGCTATATGGAACGAAGCGACTGCCTTATCCGGGTGGTCCGCACCAACTATATCCTGTCGTTCGACTCCAGCAGTCATACCGATTTCTCCTGGAAAGATGTCATCACTCTCTTCGCACATACCAATGACGAGGCGGTGCTTCAGGCGGGCGAGAGCAGCTCTTCGGCCCTCACCTTCCTCGTGGCGGACAGTAAGAACCTCAACTCCATGAAGGTGCTGATCACCAAAGGCCGCGAAAATGCGAGGGGCGTGCAGGACAATATCACGAAGGAGGTATGGGAACAGGTGAACCAGCTCTATCATCTCGTTAATCAACCCGACCTCGACGACAGGATAACCGGAACACGCTCACTCGAGACCATCGACCTGCTGGATCAAAGTTGCACGCTTTTCTATGGCGTTACGGATAGCACCATGCCGAGAGGACAGGGCTGGAACTTCATGAACCTCGGCAAATTCATCGAACGCAGTATCCTTACCATCGATACGCTCAACGCGCATTTCAGCAAGATCGACCACCAGCTTAATGCTCCGCAGGACATATTATTCTGGAAAAACCTTCTCCTGTCTCTCTCGGGATATGAGTTGTACCTCAAGAACTATACACGAGGCCAGCATAATCTCAATGTGATCGACCATGTAATATTCAATAAGGAATTCCCCCGGTCGCTGATCTATTCCCTCAGTCGTTTCAGGCTTTACCTGGATAAGATCGCGGACGATACGAAGATGGAGGGAAGTGCGGGTCTGCAGAAGACACTGGGACGCATATTGAGTAAAGTCCAGTTTGCAGACATCAACATTATCCAGGAAGAGAGTTTGCCACATTTTTTATCTTCGCTGCGGAAGGACCTTGTTGATTTTTCGAATCAATTGACCCGGATCTATTTTTCATACGCCTAACAAAGAACTCAATGCCCGTTTTTAATATCCATCACATTACGAAATACGAATATGACAGGCCGGTAAAAGAAAGCGTGAATGAAATCAGGATCTATCCCTTCTCGGGGCCGGAACAGGAGGCGCTCCATCACCAGATCAATATCACCGATCAACCGGACATACTCCTCATCGACGATTATTGGGGTAATAAGACGGGCATGTTCAACCTGATGCCGTCACACAAGGAACTGGTGATCGAAAGTAAACTGATCGTGCGTACACTTGGACCGGCAGTACCTGTGCTGAATACGGATGCAACGCTCGATTCCATTCTTACCCACACCAACAACAATCTTCACCTGCTGGAGCTTTCCAAGATCAAGGAGATCGATCTTCGGGAAAAGATACGGGAGCTGACCAATGAATTCTATGTTCCTGGAATGGCCCTCAGCACCATCGTGGAGAAATGCGCCGATTACGTCTTCAACAACTTCCAATACATCAAGGGCATCACGACCATCGAGACTACCGTGGCGGAGATCATCGAGCTCCATTCCGGCGTCTGCCAGGATTTTGCCCATATCATGCTGGAAATGCTGCGGGCGCTGGGCATCCCGAGCCGGTACATCAGCGGTTATATTTGTCCCAATAAGAATGGCATGCGTGGAGAAGGCGCAACACATGCCTGGATAGAGGCATTCATCCCCGGCAGCGGCTGGGCCGGCATCGATCCTACCAATAATGTATGGGTCACCAACCATCACGTCAAACTCGCCGTAGGACGCAATTTCAACGATTGCTCCCCGATCAAGGGTACCTTCAAGGGCCCGGCCAGGCAATTTCTCTCCGTATATGTTTCCGTAGGCTATGAAGATGGCCAGACTTTTGAAGAAATGAATAAAGTGAAAATGGAAACAATGACAGCGGAAGAGGAGCTGGTCAGTTTTGAGGGGCAACAACAGCAATAACGTGAATCGTGAGTCGTCAATCGTCAACGTGAATCGTGAATCGTGAATACAACACTCCGCTAATAGGATATTCGAATCGATTAGCTACGCCGTTGTTGGTGTTCAAAAAGCAAACTCTTCATTTGAGTTATCTTCACCAACAACCAAATAATAGCGAGATTACATTCACACATCGGGCTTTCATGAGGTTAGAGTTGTTGGTGTGAATTCATAAATCAGAAGACACCAACAGCGTAAGCGCCGTAACTGATCGATTCGAATATCCTATTAGCGGAGTGTTGTATTCACGATTGACGACTCACGATTCACGTACAAATATTATAACTCACGACTATGGTACCGCTCGCTGAACGAATTCGCCCCACCACTCTCGAACAACTGGCGGGGCAACAACATCTCACCGGGAAGGGAAGCATATTGCGCACGGCCATCGAACATGGCCGCGTACCCTCCATGATCCTCTGGGGTCCACCGGGAACGGGAAAGACCACCATCGCCAATATCATTGCGCATACTCTCAATGTCCCCTTCTTTACGCTCAGCGCCATCAGTTCCGGGGTAAAGGATGTGAGAGAGGTGATAGAACAAGCGAAGACGAAACCGGATTCAATACTCTTCATCGATGAGATACATCGCTTCAATAAGGGGCAACAGGATGCCTTGCTGGGCGCCGTGGAGAAAGGGATCATCACCCTGATAGGCGCCACTACCGAGAATCCATCCTTCGAAGTAAACAGCGCCTTGCTTAGCCGATGCCAGGTGTACGTATTGAAACCGCTCGATGAGGATGGACTCATCGCTCTTTTGCATACCGCCATCGGGAAGGACGAGGTCCTGTCGAAAAAGAAGATCGACCTTCGTGAAACCGCCGCACTCATCAACATATCGGGTGGCGATGCACGCAAATTGCTGAACCTGCTCGAGATCGTAGTGGAGGCGTCCGGAAAGAATGTGGTGATCACCGATGCTTACGTGATGGAAGTAGCGCAGAAAAAAATAGCGCTGTACGACAAGAGCGGTGAACAACATTACGATATCATTTCCGCCTTCATCAAGTCTATCCGTGGAAGCGATCCCAATGCCGCCGTTTATTGGCTGGCAAGAATGATCGAAGGCGGGGAGGATGTGAAGTTCATTGCACGCAGGCTCGTCATCCTCGCAAGCGAGGATATCGGAAACGCTAACCCCACCGCTCTCGTGATGGCGAATACTACCTTCGATGCCGTTAATAAGATCGGCTATCCCGAGGCGAGGATCATCCTGTCTCAATGCGTGGTATACCTGGCCGCCTCGGCAAAAAGCAATGCATCCTATGCCGCCATCGGCGCAGCGCAGGCAGCCGTGCAGGACAAGGGCGATCTTCCCGTTCCGCTGCATATTCGCAATGCGCCGACAAAACTGATGAAGAACCTGGGCTATGGAAAAAATTATGAGTACGCCCATAGCTATGATAATAATTTCTCGCCGCAGGAATACCTACCCGCCGAACTCGCCGGCACCCGCTTCTACGATCCGGGGAAGAATGCAAGGGAGGAGGAGTTGAGGAAGTTCTTGAAAAGCTTATGGAAGGATAAGTACGGGTATTAGAGCTTTTAAGATGGAGTAAGAAATTGGGAATATCTTACTTTTATGTTTGAACCACCAAGACACGAAGGGCACAAAGAAGCACAAAGGAATACAAGACCTATGGGTAATGCGACTTCGACAAGCACGACCATTGGCACATTATCAAATTGTCAAATTGCCAAATTATTCCTTCGTGTCTTGGTGGTTCAAAAAAATCTTATACAACACATCATGAGAAAATGTCTGTCTTTTGTCTGCCTGTGCTTGCTATGTCTTCAACTTTCCTCCCAAACAACCATTTCCCGTGATCCGCAGATCGGGAAAATGGTATCCGAGGTTTCCAAAGATTCTCTTCAATCCTACATCAGGAGGCTCGTCAGCCTCGGCACCCGCAACACATTAAGTACGCAAACCGATCCGAAGAGAGGGATCGGGGCCGCCCGCGCCTGGGTATTGAACCGATTCAATGAAATGGTGCAACGATCCAATGGCAGGCTTACTGCCTTTATAGATACCGTGACCCTCCCGGCGGATGGGCGACGTGTCGATGCACCGCTCCTCCTCGGAAATGTTGTGGCGACCCTGAAAGGCACCGATCCCGCCGACGACCGCATCTTCATCATAAGCGGGCACCTCGATAATATGAGGACCAGTGTGATGGACCGCACCGGTGACGCACCCGGCGCCAACGACGACGCAAGCGGTGTGGCCGCCGTTCTCGAATGCGCCCGGATCATGAGCAGCAACAGCTACCCCGCCACCATCATCTTCGTGGCAGTGAGCGGCGAGGAACAGGGACTTCTTGGTTCGACATACATGGCCGAGAAAGCAAAGAAGCAGAACTGGAATATCGAAGCCGTATTGAATAACGATATAATGGGTAGCAATAACAGCAGCGAGACAAATATCACCGACAATACCAGGATCCGCGTATTCAGCGAAGCGTTCTCTACGCAGGATACCGGAAGGGCTGCCATCGCCATCCGAAGCCTCGGAATGGAAAACGATGGCAAGGCCAGGCAACTTGCCCGGTATGTTAAAGAAACCGGGGAACGGTATGTCGACAACCTGGAAGTAGTGATGGTATACCGGAGCGACCGCTTCCTCCGCGGCGGCGATCATATCCCCTATGTCAACCGCGGCTATGCAGCCGTCCGTATCACCGAAATGAACGAGAACTACTATCACCAGCACCAGGACGTGAGAATGGAGAATGGGATTCAATATGGTGACCTGCCCGAATTTGTAGACTTCGAATATCTCCGGAAGAATACGGCAATGAATCTCTGCAACCTGGCCAATCTCGCCAAGTCGCCCTCCATGCCCCAGGAAGTCAGGGTTGAAACAAAGAGGCTGACCAATTTTACCAATATTTACTGGAAGGCGCCGAAGACAGGTAAAGTAAAGGGCTACTATGTGCTCTGGAGGGAGACCACCAGCCCGGTCTGGCAGAAGAAATTATTCACGACCGCCACAAAAATAGACCTCCCCTATTCAAAGGATAATTACTTCTTCGCCGTCCAATCCGTCAGCGATGAAAATAATGAAGGCATTCCCGTTGTCCCGCTTCCTGCCGGCAGATAAACATTTCCTATGAACATCACCTGGAAAATAAAACATTTCGAAGATCTTACGGTCCATGAATTGTACGCGATCCTTCGCCTGCGATCGGAAGTTTTTGTAGTGGAACAAAACTGCGTCTTCCTGGACCAGGACAATAAGGACCAGGCCAGTCATCACCTGATGGGCTGGCAGGATGACCGGCTAACGGCCTACACCCGGATAGTACCGCCGGGTCTCGCCTATGACGACCCATCCATTGGGCGGGTGGTCACTTCCCCCACAGACAGGGGCTCGGGCATAGGGAAAATACTTATGGAAAGAAGCATCGCGGAGTTGTATACCATTTATGGGCCACTCCCCATAAGGATCGGCGCACAGCTTTATCTTAAAAATTTTTATGAGTCGCTGGGCTTCCTGCAAACCAGTGAGATATATGATGAAGATGGCATAGATCACATCGAAATGACAAGAAAGTAATCCCGTCTCGTAGATTCACTTAGTAGAAGGACTTTTATAGCGGGTGTTATCGAAAATAGTTGCTGAATCATTTCAGTTATACATTTTTCTTTTTCTATTTTGGTCCCGAAATCCAATAGAAGATAACAACCAGAAATCTGAATCTATGAGAAACAAAACTCTACACATCGTAGCAGGTATTACACTTGCGCTAACGTTTAGTCTATTTTCACAACGCTCCTTTTCACAATCCATTACGACAGGAAACGGTAAATACGAGATCGGCCTCGGCTTCGGTCCCATGTTCTTTTTGGGAGACCTTGGCGGACAGGCAGGCATCGGTAAGCCGTTTGTAAAGGACGTCGACTTTCCATTGACAAAATTATCGAAGAACCTTTACGGTAGTTATTACCCTTCTGAGTTCATCGGTTTCCGCCTCGCCATCAACCAGGGAGTACTTACCGGTAATGACAACGAAGCACCGAACAAAGGAGGCGCGGAAGTAGATCGCCTTGAGCGTAATCTTAGCTTCAAGACATCAGTGCTTGAAGGTTACCTTGCAGCAGAAATATACCCGACCGTATTCTTCGAGAAATATGACGAACTGAAAGGAAAATTCCGCCCCTACGGTGTCGTAGGATTCGGGATAATGAAATACAATCCAAAGGCAAAACTTGATGGCAAGTGGGTAGCTCTTCAACCCCTCCGCCTCGAAGGCCAGGGAATGGCAGAATACCCCGATGCGAAGCCTTATAAACTGATCCAGAAAGAAGTTCCGCTGGGGATCGGTTTCAAATATTACCTTAAGGAGAACATGTATATTGGCCTGGAAGTACTCCACCGCCAGTTGTTCACCGATTATATTGACGATGTAAGCACAGGCTATATCGATCCGATACTGTTCGACACTTATTTGCCGGCTGCAGACGCTGCAAAGGCAAAGCAGCTGTACTATCGTGGTACATATGCCGGGGCCGTAACCCGTCCTTCAGACATCCAGACCTATCAACGTGGCGATCCTACTGAGAATGATGCATTCTTTTCAACGATCCTTCGCTTTGGCTGGAGACTGAATAACCAAGGAGATAAGATGTCGAGGAGACAGATGAGATGCCCGGTATTCTATTAACATCCCGGCCACCACACTGCACCAATCCGAACCCAATGAAAATAAAAACAACCCTGACCTCCTATGCCCTTATTGTTCTCTGTGTACTGTTGATACAACCGTATTCATCCAGTGCCGCCGGCATCACGCCTGCGGTAACAGCTAACGATGGAGGAAAGAGAGGCGCCAAAAAGGCAATCACCTATTCTTCAAGAAACAATCATTCCGTCAGGATCTATCCTGATGCCCTTAAAAGGGTCATGCATGTCATTGCAAAGGGAAACGATGGCAAGGAGATCGATTTCTTTGTCTTCGATCTTGAAGGAACCCTGATCCAGCATTATAAGATGGGCGCAGGCGACCATGAAAAATTAGTCAACCTGGAAAGGAAGAAATATGTCTACCAGGTTTTCTCCGGCGATGAAGAATCGGCCATAGGCCAGTTCGAAATGCGCTGATAAAAGTTCTTTTAAATTCTGTCCCGGTAAGCTGCAGAGAGCTTAATAAAATTTGATACCCTGGTTGATTCTCGAACCTAATCCGTTCTCTATTGGTACTCTCATTTTTGTATAGATTCTATTAAACACTTTCTGCATTTGCTTACCGGGCTTTTTTTATATCCATACCCTGAGGTGTGCCTCTCGGTGGCAGTTTTCTTTTTGCCCGGTCAGACTGATTATTAACAGTTTGGGTCAGATATCCACCCCACCCGTTTTTACTT
>DATHKS010000329.1:0-2742 GCA_035488975.1 Chitinophagaceae bacterium
TGTCTGTTCTTCCCTGGGCGAGTGCAGCCGCGCGCAACGGTCCCATTAGACGCGTTTGCAGTGGGAACGGAAGCACTTCGGTTTCATACTTGACTTCCTCGGAGATCCGGTTGCGGATCATCCTACCCATTCTTCCCGTCAGCGATTTGGATAGCACGGTGTATTTAGACTCATCGGAAAAAATTTTGGCTTTGTGAACGGGCGTCGCGTTTGATTCATCGGTAACTAAGAAGGCCGTGCCCAACTGTACGGCGTCTGCACCCAAGGTCAGTGCTGCAGCAACACCCTTACCATCGGCAATGCCACCGGCAGCAATGATGGGCGTTTTTATTTTCGCCTTCAATTGCTGAACGAGCGCGAATGTCCCGGTTAGAGAATCATGTGCCGGCCTAAGGAATGATGGCCGGTGACCACCCGCTGCGAATCCCGCGGCAACAATGGCATCGACCTTTGCTTCTTCCAACGCCAATGCCTCATCGAGCGTGGTAGCCGCTCCTACGGTCTTAATGCCATGCCGGCGCGCCTCGTCCAGTATCTCCGGGGATGGTATGCCAAATATGAAACTGAATACTGCAGGTCTTAGTTCAAAAACGGCCTCTACCTGTCCAGGGAATTTGGAAGGGATGCGTGTATCCAGGTCCGGTAGCGGTATACTCAGCTCATCGAAGTAAGGCTTGAACAACGCCTTTACTTTCTCCAGGCTTGCGACAGGATAATCAGTTAACCGGTCATCGACGTCAGAGACCCAGAGATTGATATTGTAAGGCTTGTCCGTCTTCGCCTTTATGGCCTTGCCTTCTTCCAGTATCTGTTCGGGAGTGAGCGTGTAGGCCCCCAAACTACCGAGGCCGCCCGCATTCGATACTGCGGCCAACAGTTCCGGTGTTGAAAATCCTCCACCCATCGGACCCTGCAGTATGGGATACCTGATTCCTAAGAGTTCGCTTATCCTGGTTTTATTCCACATGGCTTAGTTACTTACATTAGTTAATAATTTATTCATAATGATCCATTCCCGATTGATCTTACTTAGCGAAAGTAGATCGTAATAGTTAAACTCAAACATTTGCAGGCGATCAGAAAACAATTTGGGAATTTGATAATTTGACAACCTGCCTGCGCTGAAGCTTCGCCCTTGCTCGCCAAAGTCCGCACGCAGGCGATGTTTGTACCCGCTATACCCGTTGCAAGTCTGTATAGATGCTCATTGCTTTTCCTATTATAAGATGTTGACCCGCGTACAATCAAATTTGCGGTGCGTTTATCATTTCATTGAGTACACGGTTACCCGATATGATGACCGGAAACATGACCGCCATCCAGGTTGATGATCTCGCCAGTCACAAAATTGCTGCTTGCAAGATAGAGCGCCAACTCCGCCACGTCCTGGGTCTCGCCAACGCGATCGAGTAAATGAAGACCGGCGAGACTGTCGGCATCGCTAATCCCATTCTTGGCCTGCAGCGGGCTCCTGATGATACCCGGCGCAATACCATTCACGCGGATGTTACTGCGGCCAAACTCTGCAGCCAGTTGCCTCGTCAGCGCGTGGATACCACCCTTGCTGGAGATCGGCGCACTAGCGGGAAAGCCACCGATGGCATGATCGACCAATACCGTCCCTATGTTGATGATCGATCCTCCACCCTGCTTCAGCATTTGTGTAATAGCGGCCTGGCTTGTAAAATAGGTTCCTTTCAGGTTGATACTTAAAAAACGGTCGAGATAGGCCTCATCGACTTCCAGGAAACCCCGGGGCTCGAATATGCCCGCATTGTTCACGAGTACATCCACCACGCCGAAGCGGGTGATGGCTGTATCGATCAACTGCTGTCCTGTGCGCCGATCGCCGATGTCGCCGGTAACCATGGCCAACCGGTCGTGATGACCAAGTTCATCAAATGTCGCCTTTAGGTTATCCCCGTTAATGGAATTAATGACTACGTTATACCCGTGCTGTAAAAATAAACTCGCAATGGCCTTGCCAATGCCTGTCGATGCGCCGGTTACTATTATGGTTTGCTTTTTCATGATCCTCTTAAAAATTTCTATTGAAAATTATTTATTAGCTGTTATCCCTTTCTCGCGGAGTACCGATACCTGCTCACCCGCATAGCCCCAATCGTCCAGCTCAATTTCCTGTATCACCACGTGGGTAAGCTTCGGGTCCTTGTTCAATACATCTGTGATCAGTTTGGTCACTCCTGCAATCAGGGTTTGCTTTTGTTCACGGGTAACGCCTTCACGGGTTACCTCTATTTTTATGTATGGCATGATTTAAAGATTAATTTGAGGCTAATGCGGTTAACTTAACGTCCAGTTCAAACTCATTATAGATGAGAGTGTCGCCGAGATTGGTGAAAAAATTGCCCGAGCGAAATTTCATATCGTACCGGGTGCGGTCAACTATCACCTTCCCGGATGCGCTAACCGTATCACCTGTTATCTCCAGGTCTGCGAAAAAGTTCACCGGGTGGGTGATCCCTTTGATCGTCAGATCGCCTGTGAGCAAGTACTTCCCATCATTAACACGATTGGCATCGGTGATGACAAATTCCGCTTCGGGAAAATTATCGGCCGAAAAGAAATCTTCGGAGGATAGGTGGCCCGCAAACTGGCTGTTGGTAGCCGGATCCGTGATGTCCAGTATTTTTATGGAAGTGGTGTCGATGACGAAACTTCCGCCGCTAAGCTTACCATCATCCAGGACGAGCGTGCCTGATTTAACGGAGATGGTACCAT
>DATHKS010000330.1:0-3770 GCA_035488975.1 Chitinophagaceae bacterium
TGATGACTATTGTGACTGCGATGGCTACCAGCAAGGCCTGGATACCCGCATGTGCGGCGGCATCGGGATTCTTTTCTCCGATACGCCTGGCCACCATTGCCGTTGCGGCCATGCTCATTCCTATCGCCAGTGAATAGACGATCGTGAGCACGGATTCTGTCAGGCCCACTGTTTGCACTGCATGACTGCTATCCTTTAAATGGCCGACGAAATAAAGGTCTACCAGTGCGAACACCGATTCCATTGACATCTCGAGCATCATGGGAATGGCAAGCATGAAGATGGCCTTCCGGATACTACCCGCGGTATAGTCCATTTCATCACCGCGAAGGGATTGTTTAATTAGAGAAAAGATGTAGGATGCCCTACTCGTATAAGTCGATTGAGACATGATTGAAAAGTAAATTGAAAGATGAATAGAATTAACACACAACCCAGGGCCGGTGCGTCAGTGAAACTAGTAAGGAGTGCAGGTTCTGGTGAAATGGGGGACGAACCTTAGCCGATCTTCATATTCTTTAACTTGAGGGCACAAATATAGGAATTTGACTACGCAGGAGTAACAGGAATCACCGAATGGCAGAATTTCCGGTACGAAGAGCATTTTGAGGGGGATGACAGGAATGACAGCCCTTCGCCGTTGAATATATAATGAATACCTCCAACTCTTCCGCATACTAAGAGTATAGCCTTAAATCCAGCTCGACCAGTCATTTTTTTTAGAACTAATGCGAATAGACTTTGGTTTACGGGATCTTTTTGTTTTATTTTAATACGAGAAGTACCAGAGAACCCTTACATAGAATACTTTGTTGGTGAATAAGTTATGCCCTCTCTTACCTAAGTGTGAGATCGCAACCATTCATAAACCATGTGTTGCTATTGTTTCGACTTATCCCGAATTTAATATTCCTCAAAACAAGGTTCTCATCAGATCCGGAAGTCGTTCGATATACGTGCGGTATTTCTCACAAAAAACTAGCTATGTCATTAACGGCAAATACTGCCTGGCAAAAACGGCTCGAGCAATGGTCAAGATACCTGGTATATGCTGTCCTTTGTATAGGCGTATTGGTCCTGGTAGGATGGGAACTCGAGATCGTCTTCCTTAAGAAGATCTTCGTCCATTTGGCCGCGATGAATCCGCTCACGGCTACTTGTTTTATCCTTATCTCCCTGTCTTTCCTAATCGGACGCGTTCCGCATGCGCCCAATTTGCGAAGAGGCATAGGATATGTCCTGGCGAGCCTCGTCATTTTAGTAGGCCTGTTGAAGATCGGGGGCATGGCATTCAATTTTGACAGCGGCATCGATCATATTCTCTTCAGGGGTAAACTGGATATGGAACCCGGTGTGCCGAACCGCATGGCGCCGAATACTTCCCTATGTTTCATCTTCACCGGTATAGCACTCATCCTGTTAAAATATAAGTCGCACCGACGCACACTCGCGCAATACATGGCCATCGTGATCGCGTTGCTCAGCCTGCTGTCGTTGCTGGGATATCTATACCAGGTAGAAAGCTTCTACGGCATTTTCTCCTATGTAGCAATGGCGCTTAACACCGCGAGCTGTTTCTTCCTCTTCGCAATGGCCATTCTATTCGCAAACACGGAGAACGGTATCATGAAGGAACTCAGCGGTGATCTAACGGGAAGCGTTGCGGCCAGGATACTGATACCGGTTGCCATCATTGTTCCGGCAGCACTGGGACTTATTCGTCTTTGGGGATATTGGAACGGTGTCTACAACAATGAGTTCGGGGTAGCATTGTATGCACTGATCACCATCATCATCCTGGTATCGATCATCTGGTATAATACCGCTTCGCTCAACAAACGCGATCTCCTGCGAAAGGCGACGGAAGATGCACTCCACGCCAGTGAGGAACAAAGCAGGGGCATATTCGACAATGCCCCCGATTCGATTGTGCTGATGGATGAGATGGGCGTGATAGTGAAGTGGAATCCTCAATCGGAGAAACTCTTCGGCCATACGGCAGAAGAGGTGAATGGAAAATATTTGCATGATATTATTACCCCGGCTGAATTACGAGAGGCCGAGAAGAGATCATTGACCGGTTTGCTGGAAGGCAAGGAAGGCATATCGGGCCAGACGATGGACCTATGGGCGATCAGGAAGAATGGCAGCGAAGTAGACATCTCCCTTCGGCTTTCGCCGCTATCTCTCAACGGCAAACAATTCTTCATCGGCTTCATGCGGGATATTACCGAAAGGAAGCTGATCGAAAAGAAGATGAAGGGGTTCAACGAAGAATTGGCAAGGCAGGTAGAGGAGAAGACTACGGAACTAACGGAAATTTTCGAGAGGGTCACCGATGGCTTCATTGCGCTTGACAAGGATTTCCGGTACCTGTACGTGAATAAGAAGGCGGGTGAGCTCATTCACCGCGAACCGCAGGATCTCATTGGCAAACAGGTATGGGAGATATTCCCCGATGCGGTTGGCTCCGAGACCTATCAATCATTCCATCATGCCATGAAGGAGCAGATATATATCTGCAGCACGGACTACTACGCTCCGTTTAATCTTTGGCAGGAGAATCATATCTATCCCTCAACTAATGGACTCTCCATTTTTATCCGCGACATAACGGAGAGAAAGAAGGCCGAACAGGAGATCAACGAGGCGAGGAATCTTGCCGACAAGCTCATCGATAGCCTGCCCGGTGTATTTTATTTCTATGATCAAAACGGAAAATTCATCCGGTGGAACGATCAATTCGAAGACGTGACCGGCTATTCGGGTAAGGAAATAGCGGATATGCATCCTTCTGATTTCTTTACGGAAGAACAGAAGGAGTATATAACCGGGCGCATAGAGCAGGTATTCGCGGTGGGAGAGAATGACGCGCAGGCCGACTTCGTTACCAAGAGTGGCGAGAGGATTCCTTATTATTTCAAGGCGGTGAAGATCATCTACCAGGGCGAGCCCTGTCTCTTGGGATATGGAGTGGATGTAACAGAGCGGGTGAGGGCCGAGGACCGTATAAAGGCATCGGAAAAAAAGTACAAGCTGTTATTTGAGAGCAACCCGCTGCCCATGTGGATGCTTGGCCTGCCGGGATACGATATCAAGGAGGTAAATGATGCGGCGCTGGATCAATACGGCTATTCGCGAAAGGAATTCCTCGAACTCGATATATTCACCATTCGCCCCGATGAGGATATTGTAAAACTGAAGGCGATCACCAACCGGGACTATCGCGGCATACATCACTCGGGGATCTGGAGACATAAGAAGAAGGATGGCGCTATCATCTTCGTAGACGTGGTTACGCATGATATTTACTATGAAGATTCGCCCACGAGACTCGTGCTGGCAAACGAGGTGACCGAACAATACCTGGCGGAGGAAAAATTAAAGGAATCATATGCAGCTACCCGCAAACTGACCGAGCACCTTCAGAATGTGCGGGAAGAAGAGAGGCTGCATATCGCGCGGGAAATACATGATGAACTGGGACAATTGCTGACGGTACTGAAGATGGATGTGTCGTGGTTGAACAAGAGGATCGAGGCCCCGAGCGGAGCTATGAAGGAGAAACTCACGGACCTGCTTGCGCTGATCGATACGACGGTGAAGACGGTGAGAAGGATCGCGTCGGAATTGCGTCCGAGCCTGCTCGACGACCTGGGCCTGTTGGCTGCAATGGAATGGCACCTGGAAGAATTCGAGAAGCGATCGGGGGTAATAAAAAAAATAGAAGTGCCCGCAGTGGAACTGCGACTCCCGGATGCGTTGAAGAT
>DATHKS010000331.1:0-3093 GCA_035488975.1 Chitinophagaceae bacterium
CCATTGGGCTCTGCGGCAGGATACGGTTCATCGTTCCCGATCAACCGCAAGATGACCACGGACCTGCTCGGCTTCGATTCGCTGAACTATAACGTTGTCTATGCACAAATGGGAAGGGGAAAGGCGGAGCGGGTGGTAGCACAGGCCCTGGCTAATGTTGCCGACACACTCTCCCGGCTGAGCATGGATACCTGTCTTTATCTGAACCAGAATTTCGGCTTCATCAGTTTCCCTGCGGAGTTGACGACGGGCAGCAGCATCATGCCGCACAAGAAGAACCCGGATGTGTTTGAACTGATTCGTGCCTACTGCAACCGGGTGAAGGCGTTACCGAACGAGATCATGCTGATGACAACCAATCTTCCGTCCGGCTATCACCGCGACCTGCAGCTATTGAAGGAGCATCTTTTCCCCTCGTTCCAGACTATCAGGTACTGCCTCGAGATGGCGGGTATGATGTTGTCGAGGATCGAGGTGAAGAACAATATTCTCGAAGATGAGAAATACAAATACTTATTCAGCGTGGAGGAAGTGAACAAACTCGTACTACAGGGAATTCCCTTTCGTGACGCCTACAGGCAGGTGGGCGCGTCCATTGAAGCGGGAAACTTCACGTATGACACATCCATACATCATACTCATGAAGGCAGTATCGGAAGACTGAATACAAATGAAATTAGCAGCCAGATGAAGAAGGTGGTTGGTTCGTTTCCGTTCGAAAAAGTGAAAATGGCGCTACAGAAATTGGTGGGTTAAGAACCAATTAGCAAATTTGAAAATGTGCCAATGTGCCAATTGGGCGTGTTAGTCAAAGAGTTTATCGTTCTGAATATTTTTCTCTTCCGCATACCATAAATTAATATAGGAAATTTAACCACAAGGTGCACGAAGGAAATGCACACGAAGGACACAAGGTTCTCGACTAACACGCCCAATTGGCACATTGGCACATTTTCAAATTTGCTAATTAGACTTATACTTACTAGCTAGAGTAAAGATCATTGTTGTGTTTCTGCATAAACCGCTTCCTCAAATCCTCATCAAAAACGGCCCAGCCGAATTTTTCATATAGCGCATGGGCATCTCGGGTCCCCAGTACCCACCTGCGAAGACCCTGCAGGCCGGGATGTGCATGAATGATCTCCATTAACCATTTAGACAGGCCCTTGCCGCGATGGGCTTCCAGCACGAATACATCGGCGAGATAGGCGAATGTCGCCTCATCGGTGACGAGCCTCGCGAAGCCGATCTGCTGCTGCTCATAATAAAGGCCGAAACAAAGTGAATGAGCGATGGATTTTTCCACCACCTCCCTGGGAATGCCCTTCGCCCAATAAGATTCCAGCGAGAGATAGTTAAATATCACGTCGACGTTTAATAGTGACGGATCGGTACTTATGCTGTACTTCTCCTTTTCCGCACCATAAAATCCCGTTATTGACATCCCCAAACTTTTAATGTTTAATGAAACCCTCTGTTATTGGTTACGTATTGTTCTAGGAGTCTTGGAATTGGGAATTAGGAATAGGGAATTGGGCTGATACTTTGAAGAATCACTACCGGGCAGTAGGTCATTTCGACTAAAGCCTAATTCCTTATTCCTAATTCCCAATTCCAACACTCCTTCGGAGAGCACTTTTTTTAGAGACCATATTTATCCACGAGGTATATCAACGCTGCCATATTAATCGCACCCAATTCCAGTTCGCGCTTGTTCACGTTCTCGAATACATCATTGCGCGCATGATGGAAATCGAAATATCGCTGCGAGTCGGGATTGAGTCCTGATGTAACAACGCCCATCGTCTTATTCAGGGGTTCGATGTCGGCGCCATCTCCGCCCTTTACCAATTTGCCGCCGCCGTATGGGGCAAGCAGGCTGCTCCACTTAAATATCTTTTGCAATTGTTGATCGCTTGCTTCGAAGCCGAAGCCACGGGGAGTGAAGCCACCTGCATCACTCTCGAGTGCGAAGAGATGTTTCTCATTCTTCGCCCTCGCCTCCTCTGCATATTTGGTTCCGCCGCGACCACCATTCTCCTCGTTGGCAAATAATACAAAGCGTATCGTATGCCTGGGTTTGAATCCCATTGCCTTGAAGGCTCTAAGTATTTCGATGGTCTGGACGATGCCGGCCCCATCATCATGTGCGCCTTCGGCCGGGTCCCAGCTATCGAGGTGGCCGCCTACGGTGATGTATTCCTGAGGCGATTCAGTTCCTGCCAGTTCACCAATAACATTATGCCCGATAGTATCGGGAAGGAAGTGACCATTTGTTTTAAAGAATACAGAAACGGGAGCCTTTTGCAGTTGCGAACTCAACCAATCTGCATCCTGCAGGCCGATGGCCACGGCGGGTATCTTTGCATAGGCCGAATCGTAACGTGTGGCGCCGGTATGAGGATTATTATCCGTGCTATGGCTCATGCTTCGCACGATGACGGCAGCGGCGCCATACTTTGCTGCCTGGCTCGGACCCTGACCCCGGTACTTGACGGCATCTATGTATGAGAGGAAGGTTTCGACAAACCTTGGGTTGAACTTGTAATTGTAAAAAACGATCTTCCCCTTCACTTCGCCCTTCCTCTGTTCCAGTTCATCGAATGATTTTACTTCTATCACCTGTGCCCTGATGCCCTTCTCACCGGTGCCATAGGAATTACCCAGTGCCAGCACATCTAATGACCGGGCATTCGGCGCGGTCAGGATATCCTTGCCACCTCTGACCCAATGTGGCACCATCGCCTCCTGGAGCCATACCTTATCGGCGCCGGCCAGCTCCAATGTCTTCTTGCCCCAGGCCTCCGCCTTTACCATCTGTGGGGAACCCGAAAGCCGCCCTCCTATTTTCTTGGTCAGCTCTCTCAGGTTATCATAGGCCTTACCATTAGTAAGTACTTCATCTGAAAGACGCCTGATGAAAATAGAGTCCTCTTGCTGTGCAGAAGCGATCGATCCGGCGCTGAGGAAGCAAAATAAAACAAGGGCAATTCGCATGTAAATGATTTTTGCTAAGTTAAATGAAACGAAAAAAATGGCAGAAAGAAATTAAGACGAACGGTAAACCTTCCTCCGTCAAAACTGTTACCTTAG